>CAZAWL010000015.1:0-15703 GCA_964488705.1 uncultured Sphingopyxis sp. | reverse complement strand
AACCGATCAAAGACGATAATGGCAGCGGCATGCACACCCACATGTCGATCTGGAAGGGCAAGGAGCCGCTGTTCGCGGGCAATGGCTATGCCGGCCTGTCCGATACCTGCCTCTATTATATCGGTGGCGTCATCAAACATGCCAAGGCGCTGAACGCCTTTACCAACCCGACGACCAACAGTTACAAGCGGCTGGTCCCGGGCTTTGAGGCACCGGTGTTGCTCGCCTATTCGTCGCGCAATCGTTCGGCATCGTGCCGTATCCCCTATGGCGCCGGGGCAAAGGCGAAACGCGTGGAATTCCGTTTCCCCGACGCGATGGCCAACCCCTATCTCGCCTATTCGGCGCTGTTGATGGCGGGCCTCGACGGCATACTGAACAAGGTCCACCCCGGCGACGCCATGGACAAGAACCTCTATGATCTGCCGCCCGAAGAGTTGAGCGAAGTGCCCACCGTGTGCGGGTCGCTGCGCGAGGCGCTCGAGGCGCTGTCGGCCGACTATGAGTTCCTGCTCAAAGGCGATGTGTTCACCAAGGATCAGATCGACGCCTATGTCGAACTGAAATGGGAAGAAGTGCATCGCTGGGAAATGACGCCGAGCCCGGTCGAGTTCGACATGTATTACAGCTGCTGAGCCACTAGCGGCAGCGCATAGTGCAAGGGCGGGTCCATTGCGGGCCCGCCCTTTGCGTTCATTGCGGATGCGGCTATCGCAAGTTGCGCTCAACCCGACCGCGCGTCACCGTCGCTGAGCGTATCATTGGCCACGACCAGTTGCGGGAGCCATTGGCCCAAAAATGTGTCCCACAGCGCGGCCCCTTTTTCGGCCACCGCCAAAAGACCGCCGTCGATCAATTCGACCTCTACAATCGCTGAACCGAATGACTGCTCCACCCACCTGCGATCGGCGGCCTTCCAAGCCCAGACGGACCGTTCGCCCCGGACATAAATGGTCTGTGGTGACTTTGCCTTGTCGGTGACGACGTTGCTCTGACCGACAACGGCGCTGCCGCCGCCTGCCCCCGCACCACCAGCACCGCCCGCGCCACCCGCGCCACCGGCCCCACCGACCCCACCAGCGCCCCCTGCACCGCCGCTGCCACCACCGCCGCCGGGCGTTCCCGCGCCGGGGGCAGGGTGGCCGCGCCGAATCCGGGCCAGTTCGCGTTCCAGCTCGCGGCGTTCGCGGCGCGCAGCCTGCATGGCCGCTTCGCGCAGCTGTCGCTCGAATGCTGCCTCGCGCAAAATTGCCGCCGCTTCGGCCTTCGCCGCACCCTTTTCGACCGCTAGTTCAAGCTTTTTCTGAATCTGCTTGAACTCGTCCATGGCCTCTTTCAGCCGCTGGCGGTCCTCATTCAGCTTCTCTTCGTCTGCCATCGCAACAATCCTTTCCGAAACTATTCGAACTCAAGATGTTAGCGACCCGGCTACAGCACCTACATACATCATGTCCCGAGTGGGTGCAAAGCTAGTGCTTGTGTCAAGCCTTGCGCAGGTGCCGCAGAGCGCTATCCTGCCCCTATGATCACGTTCCGCTCACTGGCCATCGCCGCCGCCCTCGCCTTTGTCCCTGCCGCCGCCATGGCGCAACCGTCCGCTGCCGAACGGCGCATGGCCGCCTATGTCGATCAGGACCGCGCCCATGGCGAGGCGTTGCTCGAACGTCTGGTCAACCAGAATAGCGGTACGCTGAACCTCGCCGGTGTTCGCGCCGTGGCCGACATGGTGCGGCCCGAATTCGAAATGTTGGGCTTTGAGGTGCAGTGGGTCGATATGACGGAAACCGGCCGTGCCGGGCACCTGATCGCCACCCATCGCGGCAATGGCCGGGGGCAGCGGGTGCTGATGATCGGCCACCTGGATACGGTGTTCGAACCGAGCGCGTCGTTCCAGGGTTTTCAGCGCGAGGGCAATATCGCCACCGGACCGGGTATCGGCGACGACAAGGGCGGCGTGGTCGTCATCATTCAGGCACTGCGGGCGATGCACCATGCAGGCACGCTGGCCGGGGCCGACATCATGGTGGTGTTGACCGGCGATGAAGAGCGCGTCGGCGCACCGGTAGAGATTGCGCGACGCGACCTGATCGCTGCGGGCGAATGGGCCGATATCGCGCTCGAGTACGAAAATCTCGCGACCAGCGGCGATGGCACCGACAGCGAGCCGCGCACCGAATATGGAACCGTCGCCCGCCGCAGCTCGGGTAGCTGGGAAATCAGGGTGACCGGCACCACCGGCCATTCCAGCGGCATTTTCCGACCGGCGCAGGGTTATGGCGCCATTTATGAGCTGGCGCGGATTCTGGACACGTTCCGCCGCGAGCTGCCCGAGGACAATCTGACCTACAATGTCGGCGTGATGGCAGGCGGCACCCCGGCCAGCCTCGATGCGTCCGGTGAAACCGCAACCGCGACGGGCAAGGACAATATCATTGCGTCCACCGCAATAGCGCGTGGCGACATCCGCACGCTGACGGCGGAACAGGACGCCCGCGTGCGCGACAGGATGGTCGCAATCGTCGCGGACCATCTGCCTGCGACCAGTGCTTCGATCACTTTTTTCGACCGTTATCCGCCCATGGCTCCGACCGATGGCAACCGGGCGCTGCTGGCGCGGCTCAACACCGTCAATCGCGACCTGGGTCTGCCCGAAATGCCCGAATTCGACCCTGCCCGCCGCGGCGCGGCTGATTCAAGCTTTGTCGCCGCACTCGCCGACACGCTCGGCGGCTTGGGCGTGGTGGGCGAAGGAGCCCATGCCCCCGGCGAATCGGTCGAACTCGACAGCCTGCCGCGCCAGGCGTTGCGGTCCGCCGCACTGATCAGCCGGTTGAGCCGCGAACCACGCTGAACCGCACGCGATGGACCTGTTCGACGGCCTGTCGTTCGGTTGGCGCACAGCGCTTCTTACGGTTGCTTTCGTCCAGCTATTGCTGATTTCGCTCGCGCTGTTGCGGCCGATGGCCAATCGCGTGGCGAACCGCACGCTGGCTATGCTGCTCCTCGTCATGGCCGGCATTTTTTCGCCCTGGATGATCGGTTTTGCCGGATTTTACGACAAATGGCAGTGGCTGACCTTTTTGCCGGTGCAGATCACGCTCGCTGTCGCTCCGCTAGTCTGGCTCTATGCGCACGCCCTTGCGCATGGCCGCTGGCCCGACCGCGCCAGCTGGCATTTGGCACCGGGCATCGCGCAGTTCGCCTTTCTCGCCGCCAGTTTTTCGCTCCCGCTCACCGCCAAGGAGGCTTGGTCGGAGCGGATCGGCCCCGCCTATGACGTCGTAACATCAATGGGAACGATGGGCGGATTTGCCCTCTATTCCCTTGCCAGCCTGCGCCTGTTGCGCCGATACCGCAGCTGGCTCGCCGACGAACGTTCGGATGATGACCGCTTTGCTGTGTTGTGGCTACGCCGGGTGCTGGCGGCGGTGCTGGCTCTGGCCCCCCTGTGGGCCGTATATCTTGTCGCAGACTGGACCAACCCTCTGGGCTACAGGGGCCTGATGGGGCTGTATGTCGCCATTGCCGCCTTTGCCCTGTTCATCGGAATCGAGGGGTGGCGGCATGCTGCGCTCCCCTTTCCGGCCATGCCGCTACAGCCGGCTACCGCTGTCGAACAGGCACCTGCGCGCGACTGGCGTGCACAGGGGGAAATCTGGGCCGCAAAAATACGGGCGGAGGGCTGGGCGCTCAATGCCGAAGTAAAGCTGCATGACCTGGCATTGCGGCTGGGCACCAACAGCAGTCATCTGTCGCGCGCCCTCAATGATGGGCTGGGCGTCAATTTCTCGACCTTCATCGCCGGGTTGCGGTGCGAACGGGTGGCCGCGATGATTGACGCCGGCCGGCAAGATGATCTGCTCGACCTCGCGCTTGAGGCGGGTTTCAACAGCAAGGCCAGTTTCAACCGTGCCTTTCGCGCCGCAACCGGGATGACGCCGTCAGCCTATCGATCGGCCGGCCGGTAAGCGGCGTCTCAATTCGTATAAATTAGCGGCAACGCCCGATTTTGAGACGACCGTGCACATGCTCCGTGGATAGCAGGCGGCCGTCACCATCAGCGGAGCGGCCTTTCATGAACCGTCGTCACCTTTTGCAATCGGGTTTGGGTGCGGGCCTAGCCCTGCTCCAGCCGTCCCTGGCCTCGGCATCCGTGCTGATCCGCGATACGGAAGCGGACGATGATCTGTCGATCATTCGCGAAAGCCTGCTGGCGATCCACCCCGGTCTCACGCGCTATCTGTCACCGCGCCAGTTCGAACAGGAAATGGCTGTGCTCGCCACGCACTGGACGCGCGACACGTCGGCCGGAGCGCGTTACCTCGCACTGTCGCGCATGCTGGCAAAGGTCCGGTGCGGTCACACGCAGTGCAACCCCTATAACCAGAGCGACGCGATGGCCGCAGCCTTGCTGCAACGACCGACGCGATTGCCGTTCCGCTTTGCGTGGATGGACCGTCAGATGGTAGTGCTGGCCGACCTGGGCAGCGGTGCCAACCTGCCGCGCGGAACGATCATCGAAACCGTCAACGGAGTCGGTGCGGCGACAATGCTCGATGCGCTGTTGCCCTATGCCCGCGCCGATGGCAGCAATGACGGCAAACGGGTGGCGCAAATGGACATGCGCGGTGTCGACCGTTTCGAAACATTCGATATTTTTCAGAGCCTGTTGTTTCCGCCGCGCGATGGGGAATTTGCGCTGTCCGTGCGCGCACCCGACGGAACGCAACGCCGGGTCAGCGTCGCGGCACAGGATTTTGCGACGCGCCTGGCTCAGCGCATTGCCCCGGACACGCGCAGCGATGCGCCGCTGTGGCAGTGGGAGATGCGCGACGACATCGCCATCCTGACCATGCCGAGCTGGGTCATGTATAACAGCCGCTGGGACTGGGAAGGGTGGCTGGATGAACGGCTGAACAGCCTGTCGGGAGCCCGTGGCCTGGTCATCGACCTGCGCGACAATGAAGGCGGCAATGAATGCGGCAATGTCATCCTAGCGCGGCTCGCCGAGCGCGATCTGTCCTTTGCCGGATATGATCAGCGGGTCCGCTATCGTCAGACACCCGAGAATCTGCGACCGTTTCTCGACACCTGGGACCCCAGTTTCTACCGCATCGGCGAATCGGCGGTCGATATGGGCGACGGATTTTTTCGCCTGGCCGATGTCGAACCGACGGACCGGATTGCCGCGAGCGGACCGCGCATTTCCGTGCCGGTCGCTGCGCTGGTCGGCCCGGCATGCAGTTCCGCAACCTTTTCCTTTGCGCGACGGGCAAAGGAATCGGGGCTGGTGCGGCTGTTCGGCACGACCACCGGGGGCAATTTGCGCGGCATCAACGGCAATGGCTATTTTTTCGTCCGGCTGCCGCAAAGTGGCATCGAATTCGACATTCCCATCGTCGGCAACTTTCCTGTCGTGCCGCAGCCGGACGCCGGCGTCGAACCGGACGTGGCTGTGGCCGCAACCGTGCAGAGCGTGGCCGCTGGAACCGACCCTGCGATGGAACAGGCGATGCAGTTCTGCCAAAGCGCCGCGCGATAGAGGGTTGCAAGTCGCAACGCACCGCTCCACTACGGAGGGCATCTGACACCCGCCAGCCTTTGGGAGAAGCGCCATGCGTGAGTATTTGCAGCACTATATCAATGGCCAGTGGGTCGACAGCATCGGTGGCCGCCGCCATGACGTCATCAGTCCGTCGACCGAGGAGCCTTGCACCGCGATCACCCTCGGCACGCAGGCCGATGTTGATGCCGCCGTGACTGCGGCGCGCACCGCGTTCGACAGCTTTTCCCAGAGCACGCGCGAAGAGCGCCTCGCTCTGCTCGGCCGCATCGTCGAGGAATATAAGAAGCGCGCCGCCGACCTCGGCCGGGTGATGGCAGAGGAAATGGGCGCGCCGGTCAGCTTTGCCTCGACCGCACAGGTCGGGGCCGGCATCGGAGCTTTCCTGGGCACGATCGAGGCGCTGAAGGGCTTTGAATTCAGCGAGCGCGCCGGCGCCAATCTGGTGGTGTTCGAACCGATCGGCGTGGTCGGGATGATTACCCCCTGGAACTGGCCATTGAACCAGATCGCGCTCAAGGTCGCACCCGCGCTCGCCGCCGGCAATACGATGATCCTCAAGCCGTCGGAGGAATGCCCGGGCAACGCCGTGATTTTTGCAGAGATTATGGATGCTGCGGGCGTGCCGGCCGGCGTCTTCAACCTCATCAACGGTGACGGGCCCGGGGTCGGTGCAGCCATTTCCGCCCACCCCGGCATCGACATGGTCAGCTTTACCGGATCGACGCGAGCCGGGATCCTGGTTGCCAAGGCAGCCGCCGACACCGTCAAGCGCGTGCATCAGGAACTGGGCGGCAAATCGCCCAACCTCGTCCTGCCCGACGCCGATTTCGCGACTGTTCTGCCGCCAACAGTGCAGGGCGTGCTCGTCAACACCGGCCAAAGTTGCATCGCGCCGACGCGGATATTGGTCCACAAGGACCGCGAGGCGGAAGCCGTCGGGTTCATCAAGACGATGTTCGAAGCCACCCCGGTGGGTGACCCGCTGAGCGAAGGGATGCATATCGGCCCCGTCGTCAACAAGGCCCAGTTCGACAAGATTCAAGGCTTGATTCAATCTGCCATCGACGAAGGCGCAACGCTGGAAACCGGCGGCACCGGGCTGCCTGCCAACGTCAACCGCGGCTATTATATCAAGCCGACCGTATTTTCTGGCGTTACGCCGGACATGCGCATCGCGCGCGAGGAGGTGTTCGGACCCGTCGCGACGGTGATGACCTATGTCGACCTCGATGAAGGGATCCGTGTCGCCAACGACACCGAATATGGTCTGTCCGCAGTCATTTCGGGCGACCCCGCCAAGGCCGCAGAGGTGGCACCCAAATTGCGGGCCGGTATGGTGGCCGTCAACAGCTGGGGGCCGGCACCCGGTGCGCCATTTGGCGGCTACAAACAGTCGGGCAATGGCCGTGAAGGCGGGCTTTATGGCCTGCGCGACTTTATGGAGATGAAGGCGATCAGCGGGATTCCCGCCTGATCGCGCTGACCCGCAGCCATTGTGACGCAGACGTGTAACCCGCTCGCTGCCGCCGGCGAATCTGGCCAGGGGCGCCCCATGCGCGCGGGGATCTACCAATGACTTTGGGCCTGACCGTCATTTTGCTGTTCGTGGCGGGCTATACCACGCAACGTGCCAGCGTGTGCGCGGTGGCGGCAGCGGAGGAGATTGCCCGTGACCGCCGGGCGAACCGCCTGCTCGGTGCGCTGCTCAGCGCAGCCGTCTCCACAATAGTGCTCGCCGCCGTCGCGGTGGCGCATCAGCCGGTTTTTGCCATGTTCACGGGTCATGCCGTCATGATGACCACCCTGCTGGGCGGGGTGTTGTTTGCCCTTGGCGCGTGGGTCAACGGCCGCTGCGCGATGGGGACATTGGCGGAACTGGCGGCAGGCAATGCGCCGCGACTGGCCACGATCGCCGGCATGTTCGCCGGTGTCGCGCTGGGCGTCGGGATCGTCAGACAATGGCTCGGGGCGATGATGGATCTGGCAGAACGGCCATCGCTCGCCGCCACGGTCCCGCCGGTGACCATGTTGGCCGGCGCGGTGGGTGTCAGCATCGCGCTCTATTGGCTGCTGCGGCGCGGGCTGCGCGGGGCGCCACCGCCGCGGTTCTGGCACCCTGCGGCGGCCGTCACCGTCGCCGGCGTTGCCAGCGGACTGTTGTTCACGCTCAACCGCCGCTGGCCCTATACCAGCCTGATCGGTGATCTGGCCACCGGTCAGGCCGCCCTCTGGTCGGGGCCGACCATACTCGCGCTGATTGTATTGGCCGGTTCATGCGCGGCGGCGGTCAATGGCGGACTGTTCGCCTGGCGGCCCGGAACCATGCAGGACTGGGTCCGTGCGATCGCCGGCGGCCTCGGCATGGGCGTCGGGGCCAGCCTTGTCCCCGGCGGCAATGATTCGATGTTGTATATGGGTTTGCCGTTGGCGCTGCCGAACCTCGCCGTCGCCTATCTGACCTGCATCACCACGCTGATCGTGCTGGCCGTGGCGGTTCCGCGTCGCCGCTTTACCGCCTGAGCAGGAAAACGGCATGGTCGGCACGCCAATTGGCTGCCGCCGCCCCTGTCGACCGGTCACCGCGCAGAAACCAGGCCTGCTCCACGCTGATGCCGCGTTCGGCAATCAGCGTGCGGAAATCGTCTATGGTGACATGGTGGATATTGGGCGTGTCAAACCATCGCGCCGGCAATTGGCGCGTCACGGGCATGCGCCCACCGAACATCAGCGCCAAACGGATGCGCCATTGCGCAAAATTGGGGAAGGAGACAAAGGCGCGCGTGCCTATGCGCAACAATTGTTCGATGACGAGGTCGGGGCGCAACGTCGTTTGCAGCGTCTGCGACAATATCGCATAGTCGAACGACCGGTCGGGATAGGCCTCCAGGTCGCTGTTGCAATCCCCCTGAACGACGCTCAGCCCGCGTGCGACCGCCGCCGCAACATTGGCGGGGTCAATTTCCAGCCCGCGGGCATCGCAGCCCCGCTGCTCTCGCAGCGCGGCCATCAGCGTTCCGTCGCCGCAACCAACGTCGAGAATGCGTGTATCGCGCGCGACGTGCCGGGCGATAATGGCGAGGTCGGGGCGGAGATAGGGTGCGGTCACCGTGCTGTTTCCAGAAAGCCGCGAACCACCCGGTCAAAACCGCCCACTTCGAGGAAAAAGGCATCGTGGCCGAACGGGCTCGACAGCTCCACAAAACTGACGGGTGCGCCGACCGCATTGAGCGCCTGGACGATGGCGCGTGATTCAGCGGTGGGATAGAGCCAGTCGCTGTCGAAGCTGACGAGGCAAAAGCGCGCTGTTGCGCGAGCCAGCGCATCAGCCAGCTGGCCGCCATAGGGTTCCGCCATGTCGAAATAATCGAGGGCGCGTGTGATATAGAGATAGGAATTGGCGTCGAACCGGTCGGTAAAGCTCAGCCCCTGGTGGCGCAGATAGCTTTCGACCTGAAAATCGGCATCAAAGCCAAAGGTCTTGGCATTGCGAGCCTGCAAGCGACGCCCGAATTTCTCGGTAAGGCCGGCTTCGGACAAATAGGTGATATGCGCGGCCATACGCGCCACGGCGAGGCCGGCGTCGGGGCCCCTCGCCGCGCCATAATAGGCACCATCGCGCCAGTTGGGGTCGGCCATGATCGCCTGTCGGCCCACTTCGTGAAAGGCGATATTCTGAGCACTGTGGCGCGCGGTTGAGGCGATAATCAACGCCGCGTCCACCCGGTCTGGATAGTCGGCCGCCCACACCAGCGCCTGCATGCCGCCCATCGAACCGCCGACGACGGCGTGCAACCGGTCGATGCCGAGCGCGGTGACCAGTTGGGTCTGCGCGCGCACCATGTCGGCAATCGTTATGACGGGAAAGCGCATGCCCCAGGGCGCACCCGTCGCCGGATCAGTGTTGGCTGGCCCGGTCGAGCCCATGCAGCCACCCAACACATTGCTGCCGATGACGAAAAATTGTTCTGTATCAATGGGCTTGCCCGGACCAACCATCCGGTTCCACCAACCGGCTTTGCCCGATACCGGATGCGTTCCGGCGACATATTGATCGCCCGTCAGCGCATGACAGATGAGTATCGCATTGTCGGCCGCGGCATTGAGCGTGCCGTAGGTTTGGTAGGCAATGTCGACCGTGTCGAGCGTGCCACCACCATCCAGCCCCAATGGGACGCCAAGACGCATGGTGCGATGGGGATTGACGGACGTGGTGGCCATAGGCCCCTGCCCTGTGCCAGCGCGAGGCGGGTTGTCAATCGTCACCGCGCCGCTGTGTGCTGGACAGTCGCGGACAGAACGCTAAACGCTGGCCGCATGACAGACATGCAAGCCCCCGTCGCAAAACCCTGGGTCATGGGCATCGCCCCCTATGTGCCGGGGCGCGCCACCGCCGATGACGGCCGTCCGCTGGCCAAGCTGAGCGCCAACGAAAATCCGCTGGGGTGCAGCAGCCACGCGAGCGCAGCCTTTGCCGCGGCCTCTGACCTGTCGCGCTATCCCGACCCGGGCGCCTGCGCGCTGCGCGACGCGCTGGCCAGGCGACACGGGCTAGACGCGGCCCGGATCATTTACGGGACAGGCTCGGATGAAATCCTCCACCTCGCCGCTGGTGCCTTTGCCGGACCGGGGGATGAAGTCATCTATGTCCGCTATGGTTTTGCCGTTTATGACATTGCGACCCGTCGCGTCGGCGCGACCCCGGTCGTGGTGCCCGACAGCGATTATGGCACCGACGTGGATGCGATTTTGTCGGCGGTGACCGAACGGACGCGGATCGTCTATGTCGCCAATCCCAACAATCCCACCGGCACCCTGTCCAGCGCGGCAGACATTGCGCGGCTGCACGCCGGTTTGCGATCAGACATATTGCTCGTGCTCGATCAGGCCTATGCCGAATATCTCTTGCCAGAAGAGGATGATGGCGGCCTCGCACTGGCGCAGGCGGCCAACAACATTCTGATAACGCGGACATTTTCAAAGATTTATGGATTGGCCGCAGAACGGATCGGTTGGGGCTATGCGCACCCGGCGATCATCGATGCGCTGCACCGCATCCGCGCACCGTTCAACGTCACCACCGCAGGACAGCTGGCCGCAATGGCGGCGCTTGAGGACGAGGATTTTGTGACCACCAGTCGCGAGCATAACCGCCGGTGGCGCGACTGGCTGTCGGACGAAATGGCTGCGCTGGGCAATCACGGGCTGCGCGTCATCCCTTCGGCCACCAATTTCCTGTTGGTGCTGTTTCATGGACAGGTCACCGCCGAGCAGGCGTATAAGCAGTTAATGGACGCGGGCTATATCGTGCGCTGGTTGCCGGGTCAGGGGTTGCCGGATGCGCTGCGCATCACGATCGGCACCGAAGCGGAAACGCGCGGCGTCGCCGCTGCGCTGCGAGCGATCACCAACGGCGCGTAGCGGGGATGACCAGTCACCCGCCTTTTGCCCGGCTGGCGATCATCGGCCTGGGGTTGATCGGATCGTCGCTGGCACGCGCGGCAAGGGTCGCCTGGCCCGACGTGACGATTGCGGGCCATGATGCCGATGCACAGGTGCGCGACCGCGCCCGCGCCCTGTCGCTGTGCGACCGCATCGACGTATCGCCGGCAGCCGCAGCGGCCGACGCCGACCTCATCATCTTGTGTGTACCTGTTGGCGCAACCGAATCGGTGGCCGCCGCACTGGCAGGCACGGTGCCGGCGGATGCCGTCATTTCCGACGTCGGATCATCAAAAGCCGCGGTCGCGGCGGCACTGGCACGGCATTTTCCCGGTCACGCCATCGTGCCAGCCCATCCGGTCGCCGGCACCGAAAATAGCGGGCCCGATGCCGGATTTGCCAGCCTGTTTCAGGGGCGCTGGTGCATCCTGACCCCCGACGCCGCAACGCCGGCCGATGCCACCGCCCGCGTCGCCGCGTTTTGGACCGGGCTGGGCGCCAATGTGGAAACGATGGACGCGCGCCACCATGACCTGGTGCTGGCGGTAACCAGCCACCTGCCCCACCTCATCGCCTATACCATCGTCGGGACGGCGTCGGACCTGGAAGATGTGACGCAGAGCGAAGTCATCAAATATAGCGCCGGCGGTTTTCGCGACTTCACCCGTATCGCGGCATCCGACCCGGTCATGTGGCGCGACGTTTTCCTCAGCAATCGGGACGCGGTCCTCGACATGTTGCAGCGCTTTAGCGAGGATCTGACCCAGCTTCAGCGTGCGATCCGCTGGGGTGACGGCGATGCGCTCGCCGCATTATTCACCCGCACCCGCACCATCCGCCGGTCGATTATCGAGCAGGGGCAGGACGATGCGGCGACCGACTTTGGCCGGCGACACGACTAGACCATGTTCGATTTCGGTTGAATCAGAATGGCGGTCCAGTGTCTTTGTTTTCCGTGACTCACGTCTTGGGATGCTTCATCCCATGGCGATCATGGTCGAGAGCTATTGCGCGTGCGGCAGGCTCTGCAGCGCGTTGATGGCGTTATGGGCGCTTGCCTCCGCCAATTCACGCGACTGTCCGGGCGCGATGGTCGGGCCGACCTGATAGGTGATGGCACCGGGAAAGCGGATCCACCCATGTTTCACGAGCCGCCCCGAATCGACCGCAACCGGCACGACCGGCAAGGCGAGGAGCTTGTAGAGGCCGGCAAATCCCGAGCGGATCGACGGGGCTTGGCCGTGCGGCACGCGCGTCCCCTCTGGAAACAGGACGATTGGCCGTCCATCGGCGATTGCCCCCTGCGCCGCAGCCCGCATCGCGCGCAGCGCACGGGCACCCGCCTCCCGCTCGATGGGGATCAGCCCATATCGCAGCGCCAGCGGGCCCCATAAGGGAATTGTGAACAGCTCCCGCTTGGCGAACACGACCGGCCGGTCCATGAACAGCATGAGGTCGATCGTTTCGAACATCGCCTCATGCTTCATCACCACAAAGGCGGGGCCGGGCGGCAAATTGCCCCGGATGATGACGCGTTGTCCGAGTATCCAGCGAGCGCAAAAGCGGTGCCACAGCGCCCAACGATAGACCAGCCACATCAACGCCCGACGCGACACCGTCCCGAAAATGGCAGCCGCCATCACCAGCAGCGCCGAGCCCGCGAAAAAGGCGCAGATCCAGACCATTGTCCGCAGCGCAGCCCAGATCGTGCGCATCGCCGTCAAATGCCCAGCAATGCACCGATGCGGCGCAACAACAACTTGTGATATTCGCGCCACAGCGTCGCAAAGGACGGCCGCGATGGCACCGCATCGACAACCACCGTGACATCCTCCGGCAGCACACGTTCGACCTCATAACGCGCACGGCGCATGTGCCAGTCGGTCGTGACGAGACGCACGGATTTATAGTTGCGCCGCCGCACCCAGCCGGCAACCTCCCGCCCATTACCGCGCGTATCCGCCGCTTCGCGGCCAAGCGCGACGCAACATTCGAATAATGCGAGGGGCCGTTGATATTCGCTCGCGAGGTCGGCGGCGGTTACCTCCCGGCCGACACCGGAAATCAGCAGCCGCTTGGCCTGGCCATCCTGCAACAGGTCGAGGGCGCGGTCTATCCGCTGCGGGCCGCCCGTAAAGACGACGATTCCGTCGGTCCGCCAATCGCCCAGCGGTTGCGGCAGAAACAGCGCGAACCAGATAAAGCCGAGCAACCAGACGAGGACCAACGCGGAGAGAATGCGGCGGATCATGCTATGGTCCGCAAATTATGCAGCACCGCCTGGCGGGCGGCGAGGACCGCAATCCCCACGACCAGCGGCGGCAGTGCCAACACCCACACATAGGCAGCCACCCCGCCCCCCGAGGCCAGTGACGAGGTCACCAGCCGCAGTTGCCAGCCGATGACGGCAATCATGGTCAAACCGGCGAGCCCGCCCGCCGCCGCGCCGATCATCGCTCCGCGCGCGATCTGGCGCTGGAACAGGCGGCTGATCTGGACGTCGGTGGCGCCGACGAGGTGGAGCACGTCGATCGACGCGCGCTGGCTGGCGAGTGCGCCGCGCGCGGCAAGCACCGCTACCGCTGCGGCTACGGCGAGGAACATGATGGCGACGGCCAATGCGCTCCAGCCAAGGACGCGCATCAGGCCGGCAACGGGGCCGAGCCAATCCGCATGTGGTGTCACGCGCACACTGTCCGTCACGGCGCGGACATCATCGCGCAACCGGTCCATGCCATCGGCCGAGCTGCTGCTGACCAGATCGACGTCGATCAATGCCGGCAACACGATGCCGCTTTGGGCAGCTTCGGCCCCGAGCCATTGTCGCGTCAGGGCCTGCATATCCTCCTCTGACACCAGCTGCACCGCGCCGACATAGGGCGCATCACGCAGCATGGCGCGGATCGCGGCGACATTGGCGCGCCGCACCAGCGGGTCCGCGTCCATCACCTGAATCGTCGCACGACCGGCAATTTGTCCCGACAGGGCGGTTGCCGCCGGGGTGAGCGCAATCGCCGCCGCCAGTCCCAGCATGGCGAGCGCCGTCATCACCGCGATCATCCACGGCATCGGCCCGACCAGGCTGCTATGGGGCAGGATCGGCGGCGGCATGTCGGTGACAGATGATGCGCCGCTCATGGTTCCAGCCCCATGACGTGACGCGGCGCCGGCGGAAATCGCAGCGCGCCGGTCGGGTCGGCGATCCGCCCCTTGGCTACGCGCATCATCTGCGCACCCGGTACGCGGTTCATCAAATGCAGATCGTGGGTCGCCACGACGATCGTCGTGCCGGCACGATTCAGCCCCTCGAACAGCTGTAGCAGCCGCACCGCCATTTCCGGGTCGACATTGCCTGTCGGCTCGTCGGCCACCAGCAGCTGCGGCCGGGCAATGACCGCGCGGGCGATGGCCACACGCTGTTGTTCCCCGCCCGACAGCGTCGAGGGGAGCGCGTGCTTGCGCGCCGACAGGTTGACCCAGTCAATCATCTCGTTGACAGGTCCATGCAGGTCCCGCTCCGCGACGCCGGCAATGCGCAAAGGCAGCGCCACATTGTCAAAGGCGGACAAGTGGCCAAGCAGCCTAAAATCTTGAAAAACAACACCAATTCGCCTACGAAATCCGGGCAGCCGACGCCGTTCGAGCAACACCATATCTTCGCCGAACAGCTGGATATGCCCCCGGCTTGGCCGATGGGCGAGGTACAGCAGTTTCAGCAGCGATGTCTTGCCCGCGCCCGACGGGCCGGCAATGAAGTAAAAGCCGCCCCTCGCCAGCGTGAAATTGAGGTCGGACAAGGTTTCGCCGCCCGTGCCATAACGCAGCCCGACATTGTCGAACCGCACGATTTCATTGCTGTTCGTGCGGGTTTGCGCTGTCACCTGCCTGATCCGTCTAGCTCGATTGCTGCCCTGGCGACGCGCCCGGCACCATCGTCTGATGCACCGGATTCGCCGCTAGAACAAGCGTCGGGCTCCGTCAGGCTTGCAAGCCGCTGCGCGAGCGTGTTTAGAGCAGGACGGTCATGATCCTCAGCTGCCCCGCCTGCCATACACGCTATGTCGTGCCCGACAGCGCCATCGGTGCGACCGGCCGGTCCGTGCGCTGTGCCAGTTGCGGGCATAAATGGTTTCAGCACCCGGCACCGCAAACGGCCAGCGTCGCAGCTGCGCCAATAGGGTCAGGCGCGCCGACAGCGAGTCCCCGACCTGCGCCGCCACCGGCTGCTACAGGGGTCGAGGCAGCGCATGCCGACCAGCCCGCACCGCCACCGCCGCCCGCGGGATTTGCGGCCGAAGCTGCGCCACCGTCCCCCATCGCCGACGCCGACCCGCCCGGCGCTACCGACACCGGCACCCGGGCAGAGGCGGAGCCGGATCCAGGCCGCCTCCCGCCGTCGCCATTCAGCAGCAGCACCGGGGGCAAGTCGCGCCCGCGCCGCAACCCGGCCCGGCGCTGGACAATAGTGGCAGTCGCCTTTGCCCTGACCATCGCAGCCATCGCCGGGGCCATCAGCCAGTTTGGCCTGCCCGCCTGGGCACAAGACCTGCTGGTCATCCGCCCCGCTGATGAGCCCGACCTGGTCATCGAACTGCCCGTCGAGGCGCAGGTGCACCGCGTCCTCGAAAATGGCACCATCTATTTTGCAGCGACCGGCAGCATCATCAACCCCACTGATCATCCGCAATCGGTCCCGCC
>CAZAWL010000014.1:0-16043 GCA_964488705.1 uncultured Sphingopyxis sp. | reverse complement strand
CATCAAGTGCACCGACTCGACCACGATCTACGGCTTCGTCACCGCCGTTGCCTATACGTCGCTGACCACGGTCACGATTGCCGGCACCGCCAGCCTGTCGGCTTCGCTGACGGCGTTTGCGGTCGGGGCGATGTTCAACGTCGTCGATGTCAGCCGCGAAAATGTGGACTCGGTGTTGAGGCAGTTCACACGGCGCGCCCGGGTGCGGACCAGCATCGGCTTTGGTTCCGCCTCGCGCATCCGCGCGGTCATGCAGCATGCGCTGGGAGTCGATCGTGCCGACACGGTGCTGGCACGCATCACCCCGCCGACGCGCAGCCAGACGCTGGACGCGCTGCGCTGGATCGATTCACGCACCATCGTCGCCCTCATCGAACATGAGCATCCGCAAATCGCGGCACTGGTGTTGGCGCACCTCGAGCCGCCCATCGCAGCGGACGTGCTTCAGCTCCTGCCGGCAGATTCGCAGGCGGACATTTTGCACCGGGTCGCCTCTCTGGGTTCGGTCAGCGCCGAAGCGCTCGCCGATCTGGAGGAAATTCTGCTCCACGAAATGGCGCGGATAGCGACGGCGCCAGCCACCAGTCGTGGCGGCGCGAGCGATGCCGCCAAGATCATGAACAATACGCGGCCGGGCAACGACCAGCGCATTATCAAGGCTCTGGCCAAGATCGACAAGCCTCTCGCGGCGAAGATCGAGGATGAGATGTTCATCTTTGCCGACCTTGGCGGTCTGGACGACAAAAATATGGGCGTGCTGCTGCGCGGCGTCGAGACCAGTGTGCTGGTGGTGGCGCTCAAGGGCGCGGCGGCACCGCTGCGCGACCGCATGCTGGGCTGCATGTCGAGCCGCGCTGCCGACAGCATCCGCGACGAGATGGCCGAGCGCGGGCCGATCCGCCTCGCCGAAGTCATCGATGCACAAAAGGAAATGCTGACGATTGCGCGGCGCCTGGCCGATTCTGGAACGCTGATGCTCAGCGGACGGGGCGACGATTATGTTTGAACCGCGCGGCGCCTTTGCCATGGGTGACGAGGCACGCGTCGCCCGTTTCGTAGCGACCTGGGAACGGTCGGGATTTCGCCCGTGGCGCGATGGCGTCGTCGGTGATGAGCCTGCCACCAGCGACGAGGCTGTCGCGGACGGCGCGAGCGACCAGCATGTGGCGGCACAGGCCTTTGCCGAAGGTCTGGTCGACGGCGAAGCCATAGCGCGTGAAGCCGCTGCCGCCGCTGCGATGGCCGCTGCCGAACGCATCGCCGCCGCCGCTGATCGTTTCCAGCCCTGCTGCGAGACGACGCTCGCCGCGCTGCTGGCAGAAGCGGTTGCGCGGCTGCTTTCCGAAATGTTTGAAATTGACGCCGCGCAGTCTGACCACCTCGAACGCCGGGCGTTGCAGCTGGCAAAGCTGGTCTGCGGCGAAATTGAGCCGGTGCGGGTGCGGCTGCACCCCGACGATTATGCCGCCCTGGCCGACGCGCAGCTGCCCTGGCCGGCCAGCGTTGACGCAACGCTGGAGCGTGGGGAAATCCGCCTCGAAACCCAGGAAGGCGGCATCGCCGACAGCCCGACCGAACGGATTGAGCGGCTGCGTCGCCGCATCGCGGGCGAGGTGACCCGATGATGCCGCCCGTCACCGCCATCCTTGCAGAGCGTGCGCGCCCTGTCATGCCGCAGCATTATGGCAAACTCGTCACGATTGACGGGCTGACCATAGAGGCGAGCGGGCTGCATGTGCCGGTTGGCACCAATGTGCGCATCACCACCGCCGACGGCGGCCGGGCGCAAGCCGAAGTCATCGGCTTTCGGGGGGCACGCACGACGCTGATGGCACTGCAATCGTCGACCAGCTTTGTCAGCAATGCCGCCGTAGTCCCCGAACAGGGTTCAGCCGACGTGCCGGTAGGTCCGGCGCTGCTTGGCCGCGTACTGGGCGCGCTGGGCGAACCGCTGGACGGTGCCGGCCCGGTCGTCGCACCGGATCACTGGCCGCTCGACGGCCACGAAGAAAATGTGCTCGAACGCGGCAGTGTCCACACCGCCATCGACGTTGGCGTGCGCGCCATCAATGCGTTGCTGACTGTCGGTGAGGGACAGCGTGTCGCCATCATCGCCGGGTCGGGTGTCGGCAAGTCGGTTCTGCTGGGCCAAATGCTGGCAGGTACCGATGCCGATGTCATCGTCGTCGGACTGATTGGCGAGCGCGGTCGCGAGGTTAGCGACTTTCTGGCGACAAAGATGAGCGCCGAGGTTCGCGCGAAGTCGGTGGTTGTGGCCGTTCCGGCTGACCATGCGCCGGTGCTGCGCCTGCGTGCCGCGATGCGCGCCACCGCGATTGCCGAATTTTTCCGCGCACAGGGGCTGCGCGTCCTGCTATTGATCGACAGCCTGACCCGCGTCGCCCATGCCCAGCGGGAAATCGGTCTGGCACTGGGTGAACCGCCGACGGTCAAGGGCTATCCGCCCTCCACATTTGGGCTCATCCCGCGGCTGGTCGAACGCGCAGGCAATCATGCGACGTCGGGCGGCTCCATCACCGCGCTTTACACGGTGCTGGCTGATGGCGATGACCTTGACGATCCGATCGTCGATGCCGCCCGGGCGATCGTCGACGGGCATATCGTGCTGGTGCGCGACCTCGCCGACCAAGGGGTTTTCCCGGCGATCGACATTGGCCGGTCGCTGAGCCGCGTGATGTCGGACATTGTCGAACCCGACCATGTCGCACTGGCGCAGATCGTCCGGCGCTGGTGGTCGGTCTATGCCACCAACCGCGACCTTGTGCTGATGGGTGCCTATGCACCCGGCAGCGACGAAGAGCTCGATGCCGCCATCGAACGGCACCCTGCCATCCTCGACCTGTTGCGTCAGGCGCCGGGTGAACGGGTGACGATGAAGGCGTCTGTCGATGCAATGGCAAAGCTGGTGGCGGAATGAAACGGGTGCTGACCACCAGGCGGCGGCTCGCCCGGGTGCGCGCAATCCAGCTCAAGGCCGAAACGCTCGACCTCGCGGTGGCGCGGACCCAGCTGTCGCGGCTCGAAGACCATCGTTCAGCGATTGAACGGCTGGCCGTCGGCAGCAATCCGTCTGCGGGGACGGGCATTGGCGGCGGATTTGCGAGCGCGGTGGAGCTGCGCCAGCGGCTGATTGCCGCGTCACATTCTCTCGCCCATCAGGTCGGTCTGGAGCGCGCCACGGTTGCCATGCATGAGGCACGATGCCTGTCGGCCGACCGGAACAAGCAAATCGCCGACAAGCTGCTCGACCGGGCAAACCGCGCGGCGGAACGGGCAATGGAACAGCGGCGCACACTGCCGCCGCGTCGCCGCAACCTCTATCCTGCTGACCAGCATGATGACGTGACGCGATGGGATGAATCGTCATGATCGCCGCGACCTCCCCCCTTCCCGAACGGGCGGGACCTGCTCCCGCGCGGTCACCGCTGATCGACGAGCCTGCTGCCGAGGGTTTTGCGCCGATGCTGATCGACGCGCAAAGCGGCATTGGCCGCGCCACTGTCGATACTGTGCCCGCACCCATGCATGCGGCTGATTGGACAGGCAGCGACGCCTGCCTCGACGGCGCGCTGACGCGGGCTGCGGAGGCCTCGGCCGCGCAGGGCGACGATGCACCCCCGATCGAAACAGACATTCTGCCGCAACCGGCCGCCGGCCATGTGATGGGCCATTTGACCGCCCGGACGACAGTGCCGGGTGCGCAGCCCGTGGCGATACCGCTCGCAGATCTGGATGCCAACCGGCCTGGGCCCGATGCACCGGCCACAGTCATATGCGAAGATGCTGACGACGACGCGCTGTCGACGGCCAGCGATATGGACGGCGACGATGCTGCGCTGGCGATATTGCCAGCTGCGATAGGGCCAGCTGCCATAGGGCCGGCTGCGATGGGGCCAGCTGCGACGCTGCCCGTTGTGCCCGCGCCGTCCGCCGGTGCCGGGCGCGGCATCGCCGGTCTGCGCGCCGTGGCGGCGGCGGACACCACCACGCAGCCCGGCGACGATGCGCTGATCGCACGCGGTGGCGACGCCGCCGCACCGGTTGGAACCGCTGATCGTCCGCAGCCATCGCCTGCCGACGTCGCCGGTGTGGCGTCGTGGGGCCTGGGTCGTGCGGTTGACCAGGATCTGGCCGGGCTGCTCGGCACCATCGTCGCCGATGCGGACCGCGCGACGCCGACGCTGGCGCCAACGCTAACGCCGACGCCGGTACCGGCCGGGCAAGGCGTTCCGGCTGTGGGCCGGACGGCTGTTGCAGCCACGGCGACCAGCATCATCGACATGACCCAGGGCGATGCCTGGCTGACCCATATCGCCGGCGACATTGCCCGCCTCAAATCGTCCCCAGACGCACTGCATTTTCGCTTGCACCCGGCCAATCTCGGCATGCTTGGCGTCACCCTGGGTCAGGAGGGCGATCGGACGCAACTGATTTTGCGGGTGGAGACGAACGCCGCCCAGCGCATGCTGGCCGATAGCCGCCACCAGCTGATCGACTCCGCGCAGCGTAACGGCGTGGAGCTCAAGGACGTGCAGATAGAGCTCAACATGGGTGCGGGCGGCCATGCCGATGCCCAGGCACGCCGACCCTATGATGCTGAAACGGCCCGCATGCTGGCGCAGCGATTGCGCACAGCCGCCAGTGAAGGCGAGGCCGCCTTTTCCGCCCGCACAGTCGTTGCCGACCGTGCGACCTACCGATTTGCATGAGGATGAGTGCGATGAGTGACGATGTTGTTGAAGACGGCAGGCCCAAGAAAAAGGGCGGCAAGATGAAGAAAATCCTGCTGTCGGTCGTCGGCCTGGCCGTGGTGTGCGGCGGCAGTGTCGGCGGCACGCTCTATTTTCTGGGTGGCAACGCGCATGGCGCAGAGGCCGAAGACCCCGACGCGCCCAAACTGAAGCCACGCGACGGCGCCGACAGCGACGAGGTGGAGCGGGCGACGCCGGCGGCCCGGCGCGGCCGCGTCGACCCCCGGCTGTTTCAGGCGACCTATGTCCCGCTGACCGACCAGTTTACGTCGAATCTGCGTGGCGGTGGCGCCTATGTGCAAATGGGCCTCGCGCTGTTGACCTATTATGACGACAAGGTCGCGACCAACATCGAAACCCACAAGCTCGCGATCCGCTCGGCGGTGCTGATGACGCTGGCCGAACAGGACCCTGTCGACATTACCACCAGCGCGGGCAAGGACCGGCTGCGCGTCGAACTGGCCCGGCGGATCAACGAAACGCTCGAAGCACGTGAAGGCTTTGGCGGCGTTGATTCGGTCTATTTCACGAACTTGCTCGTTCAATGAAGACCGCGTCGAAACCCAAGGCCGCAAAGCCTGCTGCGGCGGCGCCAAATGCGGCCAAGCGCCGCGCTGCCGCGACGGCAACAGTTAGCGCGCAGGCCGCAGCCAAGCCCTTTGTTTTTGGCAGCGAGCCCACACCGGTATCGACGGCGCTGCCCGCGCTCGACCGTATGAATGAGAAATTGTCGCGCCGCTTGCGCACCATCGTCGAAGGCATGTCGCGCAACAAGGTAAAGCTGGCTGCACAGGCCACCACCACGGTGCGCTATGCGCAATGGCAGGACGAACAGCCCGACTATCTCAGCCTCTCCATCTTTTCCTTTCTCAGTCCGACGACGGTGGCCATGCTGTCGATCGATGCGGCATTGATCATGCGGATGGTCGATGCGCGCTATGGCGGCACCGGGGCTTCGGCCCGCGGCGGCGGCCATGAACTGACGCCGAGTGAGGAACATTTCGCGGGTCGATTGATCGACGCCATCGCCGGCGCGCTCGACGACAGCTGGAACGAAATCGTCCCCGTCAGCTTTCAGCTCAAGTCGCGCGAAACCAACCAAGCCTTTGCCATCATTGCACACAGTGACGAACAGGTCGCGATCGTTTCATTCGACATCGAAATTGCCGGCGTCGCAGCCAGACCGCTGCAGCTCATCTATCCGATGTCCAGCCTGCGGCAGGTGGAACGGGAGCTCGCCGTCGGCACCAAGGATGAGGCTCGCGACACGGATTTTCTGTGGCGTGGCCGCTTGCGGCAGGCGCTTGGGCAGGTGCGCGTCAGCGCCCGCACCGTGCTGGCGCGGCCGGAAATGAAGATGGGCGACGTGCTGAGGCTCAGCGTGGGTGACATCATCCCTGTCAATATTCCGGCACAGGTGCCGCTGTTCGTCGGCAACCGTGAACTCGCACTCGGCATAGTCGGTGACCATGACGGCACCGCCGCAATCCGCATCGAACGCATCACAAAGTGAGGAAACAGGAACCATGACCGATACCGCCCAACGCAATAACCTGCCCGACGCCAAACCGGTTGGCGACGTCAACCCCCCAGCCGGGGCAAGCGGACAGGATTGGAAAAACCTCGCCATCCTTGCTGACATCCCGCTGCGTTTGTCAGTCGAAGTCGGGGCCGTCACCATGCGTCTGTTCGAGGCAATGGATATTGCCGAAGGCAGCATCGTCGAACTGGATCGCCAGTCGCACGAGCTGCTCGACATCATGGCCAACGGCACGTTGATCGCAAAGGGGGAGGTGGTGACCGTCAACAACCGCTTTGGCATTCGCGTGGTAGACATCGTTCCCAACGACATGCGGGCGGGCGGCATGGAACGGCGCCACTGATGTTCGTCTATATCATCAAACTCTGTTTTGTGTTGGCGTTGGTCAGCGCGATGGCGGTCGGTGCCTTGTGGCTGTTGCGCAAATCGCAGCCGCATCTGTCGGCCCGCGTCAATAACCGCACGCTCAGCGTCGTGGAATCGCTGTCTCTGGGTCCGACGGTCCGTCTGACGGTTGTTCGGTTCGGTGACGAGCATCTGCTCCTGTCGCACGGCCGCGCCGGCGTCCAGACGCTGGCCAGCCGCGCCGCGTCGGGCACCGGGGCCTTGGTGGAGGGGGAGCACGATGCCTGATTCGCGCCTTTTCGTCCGGCTCGCTGCTGGCCTGTTGCTGGCATGCGTGCCGACCATGGCATGGGCCGCGGCGGGTCAGGCAGAGGCCGCAGGCGCCGCGCTTGCTGGGTTGGCGGGGGACGGCGAACAATTGACCACGTCGCTCCAGATCCTGCTGCTGATGAGCATATTGACGATCCTGCCGTCGATCATCCTGATGATGACGAGCTTTGCGCGGATCATCATTGTCCTCTCGATCTTGCGACAGGCGCTGGGTCTGGGGCAGACGCCGCCCAACCAGGTGCTGGTCGGCATGGCGCTGTTCCTCTCCCTCTTCATCATGAAGCCGCAGCTCGAGCAAATTTCGGCAGAGGCCTATCAACCCTATCAGCGCGATGAAATCACGCTCGACGTCGCGCTCGCCCGCTCCGGCACGGTCATGCACAGCTTCATGGTTCGCCAGACGCGTCAGAATGACCTCAGACTCTTTGCCGATCTGGCGCGCGAACCGCGCTATCGCACGACGGCGGACATCCCCTTTACGACGCTGTTGCCCGCCTTTGTCATGAGCGAGCTCAAGACCGCGTTCATTATCGGCTTTCTGATCTTCCTGCCGTTCCTCGTCATTGACATGGTCGTCGCGGCGACGCTGACGGCGCTCGGCATGGTCATGCTGTCACCGACGCTGATTTCGCTGCCGTTCAAACTGCTCCTGTTCGTGCTGGTCGATGGCTGGGCGCTGACCATGGGTTCGCTCGCCGCCTCGTTCGGGCATTAGCCAACCTCATCACGGGCTAGCATTATGGATAGCGCCTTTTTCGTTGACCAGCTGCGCAGCGCCATGTGGATCATCGCGCTGGTCTGTATCCCCATCATCGTCCCGGCGCTGCTGGCGGGGCTCGCCATCGGTGTTGTGCAGGCCGCGACGTCAGTCAATGAGGCCGCGCTGGGCTTTGCCGTAAAGCTGGTGGTGGTGGGGTTGGCGCTGGCGCTCGCGGGCAGTGCCATGATGGCGCTGCTGGCGGATTTCACGATCCAGATGTTCGGGCACATCCAGGACGTCGTGCGATGATCCCGGCGGCCTATGCGGGCATCGAAACGCAGCTTTTTGTTTGGATGCTGGCGATGGTTCGGCCCGGCGCCGCAATGCTGATCGCCCCCGGTTTTGGCGCGCCCAGCCTGCCGGTTCAGATGCGGGCGGTCATTGCGCTCGCCATCGGCATGGCCGCTGTCGCGCAGGGCGCGGTGCAATTGCCCGACGCCGGTGTCATTTCCATCGACATGTTTCTGGTGGTGGTGGGCGAAGTGTTCATCGGTGGAGCGTTGGGCATGGCGATACAGATCGGTGTGGCAGCGGCGCATGTCGCGGGCGAGCTGTTGTCGGGTGCGATGGGCCTCAATTTTTCAACCACGGTCGATCCATTTTCCGGCCACGGCAGCCCCACCATCTCTCAGGCATTGACCATGTTGGCGACTGCGGTGTTTTTTGCGAGCGACACACACCTCATGTTCCTGCAGGCCGTCTACGCCAGCTATGTCACCCTGCCTGTGGGTGCCATGCCGCCGCTGGGCATTGCCTGGACGATTGCTTCGAGCGGCGGCATCATGCTGGCGCTGGGTCTGTCGATTGCGCTGCCGATATTGTTTGCCGTGCTGATGGTGCAGATTATCATGGCGACACTGGCGCGCACCGCGCCACAGCTCAATATCTTCTCCGTCGGTTTGCCGGCTGCGGTGCTTGTCGGCCTGATCCTGCTCGTCATCGGACTGCCCGTGCTGGGCAGCGGCATTATGGCGGCGACCTCCGCCGGCCTCGATTTGACCGAACAAGTATCGGGCCTGCGCTGATGGCGGGTGAAAAGACGCATGACCCGACCGCCGCGCGCCTGAAAAAGGCGCGTGAGGACGGCGATACACTCCAGTCGCGCGAATTGGCGGTTGCGCTTATTTTTGCCGGGGGGGTGGCGAGCCTGTTTGCACTCGGTCCCTGGATGCTGCGCAGCCTCAAACTGATGGTGACGCAGGCGTTGACAATCGACAGCGCCATGGTCTGGCAGTTTGACATGTCGGGGGCGATGGCAGACAGCGTGGCGACAATCGCGTTGCCACTGCTACTGCTCGTTTTCATTCCGGCCATCGCTGCCTTTGCGGCCCCTGCTTTGCTCGGCTCGCTTGGATTCAACAGTGCGGCAGTTTCGTTCAAGGGGTCGCGCATCAACCCTGGCGCCGGGCTGAAACGCATGTTCAGCACGCATGGTTTGGTGGAACTGTGCAAAGCGACGGCAAAGGCGCTGCTGGTGGGTGCCATCGGGGTCTGGCTTGTGCTGCGTCAGGCGGATACGCTCACCACCCATCATGTGTTTGACGTCGCACAACAAAGCCAAAATCAGGTTGCCGACGCCGGCTTTGCGCTGGCGATGCTGGCCGCGGGCCTCGTGCTGATCGCGCTTATCGACGTGCCGGTGCAGTATCTGCGCCGGCGCAAACGGCTGCGCATGAGTTATCAGGAGGTGCTGGACGACCATAAGCAAAGCGAAGGATCGCCCGAGCTCAAGGCAGCCGTCCGCCGCCGCCAGCAGGAGGTTTTGTCGCGGTCGGTCCAGGCAGCACTGGCTGATTCGCATGTCGTCATCACCAACCCCACCCACTTTGCCGTCGCTCTGCGCTATGACCCGGATCGCGACGCTGCGCCCGTCATCATGGCGCGCGGGTGCGACGCAAAGGCTGCCGCGATGCGGGCGCTGGCTGCCGAATCCGACGCGGCCCTGGTCAGCCACCCCAGCCTCGCCCGTGCCATCTACTTCACCGGCCGCGAGGGCGACCAGATCCATGGCGACCTGTTTCGCGCCGTCGCGACGGTGCTCGCCTTTGTCCGCCAGATGGACCGCATGGCCGGCGCGGATATCGAACGCATGGCGCCGGTGCCGGCGTCCACCCGTTATGACGCCAATGGCCGACTGGAGGCTTAAGCCAGCGGGGGGTCTTGCCGTCTTGAGTGGTGCGTCCCCAGCGAAAGTCCGCACGAAATGCCTGCCATGTTTCCCGTCGAGCGCCTCACCACAAAGGACCTGGCCACCCTGCTTGTCGCGGCGCGAGACGGCAAGGCGGCGCCGCTGCCAACCGTGGCGCGGATGCGCTGGGCCGCCCCCCACCCCTTTGCGCGAAAGGGTAAGTCATGTTGAGGCCGGTCAGTTCGTCCGCCATCACCAATGCGCTGGGTGCCGGCACCGGTATCGACACCGGCGCGCTCATCGCGTCGCTGACCGAAGCCACGCGGGCACCGCAACAGGCGGCGATCGACCGCCGGACGGAGCTGAACAGCACACGTATTTCGACAATCGCCAGCGTCAGCTCCGCTATTGATAGCTTTGCGTCATCGTTGCAAAGCCTGATCGATGGCGGATCGTTGCGCAAGACGACGAGCGTATCCGACCCGACGGTAGTCAGCGCTAGCGCCATCGCCGGTGCCCGGCCCAACGCGACGTCGGCGCGGCTGACGGTCGATGCCGTGGCCAGCGGTCAGACCCTGACGTCCGGTTACCGGACCAGCGCCAGCGACCCGGTCGGTACGGGCGATTTCACCATCACCACCGGCGCCAGCAGTTTTACGGTGACGATCGATGGGCCCAACAACAGCCTGTCGGGACTTGCCGCCGCGATCACCGGCGCAGGGTCAGGGGTGACGGCCGCTGTGGTCAGTGATGCCGACGGAGCGCGGCTGGTGCTGCGCGGCGCCGCCGGTTCGGCCAACGCCTATACGTTGAGCACGACATCCACCGACGGGTTGCAGGATTTTGCCTTTGGCCCCGGCGTGACCAGCGCGATGACCCAGGCGCAGCCGGCGGCCGATGCGCTGGTGACGGTTGACGGGGTCCAGACCCGGCACAGCTCCAACGTCATTCGTGGCCTGGTCGACGGTGCGGAAATCAACCTGCTGCGGGCGAATCCGGGCGCAACCGTGACGGTCAGCCTGACCACCCCGACCACCAACCTGCAGAATAGTATCGTCGATTTTGTCGACGCTTATAATCAGGTCGAGGCGCAGCTGGATGCGGCGCTGTCGGCGGTAAATGGCCCGCTACGCGGCAACGAGGCGATGGTCAGCCTGCGGCGGGCGCTTGCGAAATTGCCGACGGCACAGCTGGTGACGCCGGGCAACGGCCCCTCCACCCTGTCGGAGGTCGGCGTGCGCACCAACCGTGACGGCTCACTCAGTGTCGATGCGGTGCGGCTGGCAAAAATACTCGCCGACGACCCCAATGGCGTCGAAGCGCTGTTTAATCCGACCCAGTTCAGCAACTCGACTGACATAGAGATCAAAAGCGCGCCGAGCCGGGTAAAACCGGGCACCTACACGCTGACCAACCTTGTTGCGCCAAACGGTACGACGCCCGCCTCCGGCCTTATCAACGGCCAGCCGGCGATTGCTATTGGTCGCAACCTCGTCGCGCCCTCGGGCTCGCCCGCGCTCGGCCTTATCGTCGCGGTCAATGCCGACGTCGCATCAGCCACCGTCACGATCGAGCCCGGGCTGGGCGGTGCGCTCGATTCAATTCGCGATGCATTGCGCTCCTCCACCGGGCCGCTGGCTGCCACACGGCGCAGGCTGGCGGCGGAATCGACCGCGATAACGGAGGCGCAGGACAAGCTTGATGCGCGGCTGGCACGCTACACCGAGCAGCTGACGCGAAGCTATGCCAGCGTCGACAGCCGAGTCGCGGCGGCGCGCGCCACGCAATCCTACCTGACCCAGCAAATCGCCATCTGGACCAACGCGAATTCGTAAAGACCAGCCATGCACGCGCTCAAAATGTCCAATCGTCTGGCGGGGTCCGCTTATGGCAGCAACGACCGCAGCAGCCTTGTCGGAGGCGCGGACCGCCATCAGTTGATCGCCATCCTCTATGCCGAGGTGGAACAGGCGCTCGACGCCATGCCCTTGGCGCGTCGGCACAGTCGACATGCGCTCTATGCCGAAAAACAGGCAAGGGTGCTGACCATCCTCAATGGTCTGGAAAACGCGCTCGATCACAAAGCGGGGGGGCAGCTCGCCAGTGATCTGACGGCGGTCTATCGCGGCGTGCGGGCCGCAGTGCTCGACGCGTCGCGAACGCGAACCGATGCACCGCTTGCCACCGCGCGCAGCATGATCGGCGCCGTCGCCGACGCGTGGCGACAGATTGGTGGGGGGTAGGGGGCATCGGGTGCTGATAGCGCTTGGGCGGCGGCGGCGAGCAGCATTGTCAAAGCTTGCGCTCCACCCCCGCTCTACGCCCGGTGTGGCGTGTCCGTTCGGCGCGGCGCTATTCCACCAGCCTGCCCAGCACCACATGTGTCGCGACGTCGGCAACCCCGGGCAGGGCCGCAACGGTCGACCGGACCTGTTCAATGCCATCGACATGGTCCGTCACCACATGAATGATCATGTCGATCGGCCCGGTGACTGAATGCATCGCGTCGATTCCCGGCAGCTTGCGTAGCTTTGGTGCCAACTGCGCACAGCGCACACCGCGATCCAGCGTGATGGTAAGATAGGCCTGCTCTCGCGGCAGCGAGTCACCTTCGACAATGGTGAATCGTGCGATCGCCCCCGATGATTTCAGCCTGCTCAGACGGTCCTGCGTCGCCGTGCGCGACAGGTTCAGCTCGCGTGCGAGGTCGACGACAGAACGCCGCGAATCCCGCCGCAACAGGCTGAGTAACAGTCGGTCCTTGTCATCCACAGGCAATCTGTCCGTGCAATCGATCACCGGTACAATGCCGCCCCGGACACCCTTTTGTCCAGCGTGACCCAATTTTTCCGACAATGGAAACGGCCGGCCGGCTGTGAGGTTGAGCGCGATCCTCGGCATGGGCGGTCTGGCGCGACATTGCTGCTGACGCGCGCGCCCGGCGCAGATATGCTATGTTTGAACGATAGCAGCAGCTTTGGTCATGAGAGAGACTTTCTGATGGCGCGCATCACCCCGCTTTGGCGATCGGAGGAAATCAGCCTCTATCGGTTTGACCACCCGGCCGAGCATGAGGATCAGCCCTATCAGGCCCGCGCCGAGGCGTTCCGTGCCAGCTTTGTCGAGGACGGACAATTCAATCTCGCCGTTGGTGAAAGCCGCTGGCGGGTTGGCGCGGGCGACGTCATGCTGAGCCACCCTGGCATGGACTTTCAAGCCAGTTTCGAGGGCAGAGGCTTTAACGACACCTGCATTTCGCTCGTCTATCTTTCCGCCGGGACCGAACGTTTCGACGCCGAACGGTCGTGGGCGCGTTCCGGCCGCGCGGTGCTGCCGGCGACCAACCGGCTCCGCTACCTGCGTTGGCTCCTGCAACGCGCGCATGAACAGCAGGCGCCGATGTTGGCGGAGTATGTGGCCAGCCAGATCTTTGTCGAACCGGCCAACCCGACGACTAGCCCAGTCAGCAGCGGCAAACTTCCCTGGTATGCGGAGCGCGTCCAGGCCGCGCGCGAGCAACTCGATGCCCGGTACTACCGCGATCATAGCGTTTCCGTTTTGGCCCGCTCCGTGGGGATGAGCGCGTTTCATTTCACGCGGGTTTTCACCGAACTCGTTGGTCAGCCGCCGCACCGCTATTTGACCGAACGGCGGATGTTGGCGGCCCACAACATGATCAAGGCGGGCGGCAGCGTCACTGAAACCTGCTTTGCCTGCGGCTTTAATAATCTGAGCCATTTCAGCCGCAGCTTTACCCGACGTTTCGGGGTCGCGCCCTCGCGCCTCGCGCGATGATTCGCAGGAAAGTGCAAGTCCGGGGCGTGCACGTCAGCTAACGACGCAGCATGATCGATAACAGATTTCTGGCCGTTCCGCTGGCCTGTGCCTTGACGAGCGTGGCTGCACCAGCCCGCGCCAATCCCGACGACGATCGGCGCACAGTCGCCGCGCTCGACACCGCCTATCAGGCCGCTGTTGAACGCAACGACGCCGACGGCATGGCCGCCATCCTGCACGACGACTTCGTCCTCGTACTCGGCGACGGCTCCGTCCACTCCCGCGATGACCTGCTCGACTGGGCCCGTCAGCGACGGATCACTTACTCGGTGCAGGCGGAGATCCCCGGCACGCAGACGGTGCGTCTCTATGGTGACGACACCGCCGTCGTGACCGCGCTCTTGCATGTTCGCGGAACCCGGTCGGCCGGAACGCAGGTCGATGTCCGGCTTTGGTTCACCGACACCTATGTCCGCACGCCACAGGGCTGGCGATATGCCTTTGGTCAGGCGTCACTCGCCCTGCCCGACGCACCCGCCAATCCTTGACCGCATCGCGCCCGCCCCGCACGTCATGGTCAGGGTCCGCAACCGGCATTTTGTCGCCCGAAACGGCATCTTGCCTAGTGTAACCGACGCCGACCTGGCCGACCAAAAGCGCATGAGTGCTGAGGAAATGCCCCAATATGCGCCGCCAGTATGCGGGCTGTTCCGCCGCTCGCCCGGGTGTCCATCGCTATGACGGGACAGGCTGCTCGTGCGGACCAGTGGAGCCAGTTCTGGCAGGAATTTGGCGCCGGCGGTGCGCCCCAGCAACGATGCCACATTCCCGGCGATGGACTGACGACCGCCGACCAGCATTGGCGATCCTTCGCCCGCGCCTTGCCGCACGGAGCGCGGATCATTGACCTGGGTTGCGGTGCCGGCATTCTGGGCCGCACGCTGTTGCAACAGCGCAGCGACATCCACGTCACCGGCGTCGATTTTGCCGATGTGTCGCCCCTGTCCATGCCGGGGCTGACAGTGCATGCCGCGACTGCGATGGAACATCTGCCCTTTGCCGACGACCATTTTGATGCTGCCGTCAGCCAGTTCGGCGTTGAATATGGCGACATGAAGATGACGGTCGCCCAACTTGCGCGCGTGCTCAAACCCGGTGCCCAGTTCAGCTTTCTCGTCCATCACAGCGACAGCGAAATTGTCCGCGAAGGCGGTGTGCGTCAGCTCGGCTTGCGGGCGATGTTTTCCGCAAAGGTCAAGGCGGTGTTCCTCGACGGACAGTCGGCAACGTTCGACCGGCTGCGTGCCCAGCTGTTACAGCAATTTTGCGATGAACCGTCGGTCCGCCTGTTCGGCGCCTATTTCGCCCGGACAATTCACAAGGATGCCGCCGTGCGTAAGGCGGAGTGGACGCGCCTGGCGAGTGCCATCGCCCCGGAAATTGCGCTGACGGCGCAGATGGAACGCAGCGCGAAATCACCGTCGCAACTCGCGGCTTGGCTTGCTCCGCTCATCGCGGCCATGCAGTCGGTGCGCATCGCCGCATTGCGGCGCGCGAGCGGGGAACCGATTGGCTGGACGATCTCCGGCTTCAGATAGGGTCGGGTGTCAAACGGCGCGGCTGAGCGCGTCGCGGTCGATGATCGCGATATCGCGGCGCGATGGCAGCGCGATGATGCCGTCGGCACGTAGCCGGGTCAGCTGACGGCTCACCGTTTCGATGGTGAGGCCGAGTATGTCGGCAATCTGTTGCCGGCCAAAGGGCAGGGTGAATACCGTCTGCGGGCCCGCCGCGCTGCCGCAATCTTTGCGACCCAGACGTTCGGACATTTCCAGCAGGAATATCGCAATTTTTTCGCTGGCGGATTTGCGACCCAGCAACAACATCCATTGGCGCGCCCGGTCGAGCTCGGTCAGCGTCCGTTCGAGCAGCTTGTGCTCGAGCTGCGGGTGCTCGCGCGCGAAGCCGTCAAAATCGGCGCGGGTAAAGGTGCACACGCGCGCGTCGGTCAGCGCGGTGACGCTGTGGTGGCTTGTCGGGCCGAACGGGCGGCCGATGAAATCGGCGGGATAGACGATGCCGACAATCTGTTCGCGGCCGTCGCCGGTACCGGTGGTCAGCTTCATCACGCCGTCGATGACATTGGCCACCATCAGCGAATCCTCGCCCTCCCACATCAATGTCTGCCCTGCGCTGATGGCGCGGGTGCGGCCGATGCGGTTGAGCGCGCCGAGTTCCGACGCGTCGAGCGCGGCGCAAATGGCGCGGTTGCGCACGACACAGGTTTCGCAAGCAGACATGGTCGTGGCCTAGCAGCGGCGCGCGGCAGAGAAAAGGGCCGGGCGCGGCTGCGCGTGGGCCGTGCCCGGTAATGAACGACCATATGAAATG
>CAZAWL010000013.1:0-16401 GCA_964488705.1 uncultured Sphingopyxis sp. | reverse complement strand
GAGCGATTATGACGGGCCGGATATGCGCCCTGACACTGGGCCGCGTCGTCGTCGCTGCGGCGGCGTTGCTGACCGCTGTGGCCCCCGCACCGGGCACAGCGGAGCCTGCGCGGCCGACGCGCCCGCCCAATATCATCATCCTGCTCGCCGATGACTGGGGGTTTAGCGACGTCGGCGCGTTTGGCGGCGAAATGGCGACGCCGCACCTCGATGCGCTGGCCGCCACTGGATTGCGGTTCAGCAATTTCCACGTGGCGGGGTCCTGTTCACCCACCCGCGCGATGCTGCAGACCGGGGTCAGCAGCCACCGCGCCGGTCTGGGCAACATGCCGGAAACGATTCCGCCCGAACATGCGGGTGCGCCGGGCTATGATGCGGTGCTCAACCGGCGCGTCGTGACCATCGCCGACCTGCTTCGTGCAGCGGGGTATCGCACCTATTTTACCGGCAAATGGCACCTCGGCCATGGTCCGGACAATCTGCCCAACAGCCGCGGTTATGACCGGAGCTTTGCGCTGACCCAGTCTGGTGCCGACAATTTCGAGGATAAGCCGAACCTGTTGCTCTATGATGATGCGGACTGGAATGAGGATGGCCGCCCCACATCGCTGCCGGCCAATTTTTACTCATCGACCTTTATCGTCGACCGCATGATCGACTATATCGATGCCGGACGCGCTGAGGGCCGGCCGTTTCTGGCGTCGGTCAATTTCCTCGCCAACCACATCCCCGTCCAGGCGCGTGACGCCGATATCGCCGCCTATCGCGGGCGTTACAATGCGGGCTGGGACGCGCTGCGTGCGGCCCGCCGCGACCGGGCGGTGCGCACGGGCGTCTTGCCGGCCGGCGTCGGCATGGCGCGTATGGCGCATATCCCGACATGGAACAGCCTGTCTGCCGACGAACGGGCGCAGCGCGCTGGCGCGATGGAGGCCTATGGCGGCATGGCAACGGCGATGGATCGGGAGATTGGCCGGCTGGTCGACCACCTCAAACGCATCGGCGAATATGACAATAGCATCTTTGTGTTTCTGTCCGACAATGGCCCGGAGCCGCTGGATCCGATGGCCGGCGGCGTACCGCGCCTGTCGACCCGGCTCTATTATGACCAGAGCATCCGACAGCAGGGCCGGCCCGGTTCGCTGACCGCGATTGGTCCGGGCTGGGCGAGTGCGGCGGCCGCGCCACTGAGCGGGTCCAAATTTAGCGCGAGCGAGGGCGGTTTGCGCGTGCCCATGATCATCAGCTGGCCAGGCAACCCGGCCATGCGTCGCGGCGCAGTGGTCGGCGCCTTTACCCATGTCACTGACATTGCGCCGACATTGCTCAGCCTGGCGGGGGTCGAGCGACCGAACGGGCGGTTTGACGGGCGCATGATAGAGCCGTTGCGCGGCTTTGCGCTCGATGGACTATTGACCGGGACCGCCGAACGGGCGCGACCGGCGGACCGTCCGTTGGGCTATGAGCTGTCCGGCAACGCGGCGCTGTTCCTCGACCGTTGGAAACTGGTGCGCAACCTGCCGCCCTATGGTGACGGGCGCTGGCATCTCTACGACATTATGGCGGACCCTGGGGAGACGGTGGATCGTGCGGGCAGCGAACCCGACAGGCTGCGGCAGATGATGGCCGATTATGCCGCCTATGCCCGTGCAGACCATGTCCTCGACATGCCGCCGGGCTATAATTCCGTGGAGCAGATTCAGCGCAATGCCTTGCGCAACCTGTTGCTGCCACGTCTGCTGGCGCTTTGGCCGGCGGCGCTCGGCCTGTTGGCCTCAATCGCCGGGCTCATCTGGTGGCGGCGGCGACGGCGCCGCCGTGCCGCCTAGACCCTGTTTTGCGCCTGTGGGCGGATAGCTGATCGCATCAGGCACAGGCGCTCGGGCCCCAGTCTCAGCGCCGCGCGCCCATCGGCTTGGTCCGGATGTTGAGCTGGCCCGCCAGCCCGGCGGTGCGGTGGACGCTGATCGCCTGATAGGAGGGCGACATCACCATCTGCTGCATCGCGGCGAGGCTTGGATATTCGGCGAGCGCCACCATGTCCCAATTATCCTCAACCTCACCGAGCAGGAGGCCGGTCACGGCGCCGGCATAGTGCGCCGTGGCGCCAACCTTTGCCAGTTCATCCTGCACCGCCGCCCCATAACGGGCATAGGCTTCGGCCCCGGTCAGGTGGGCGTCGCTGCCATCGGGATATTCGGCCTTTGCTTTGAATTTGAGGAGGTTGACCATGACGAAGGGGCCATCTTCGGCGCTGGTAAAAAACGCCAGCGCCTGTTCGGGGCTGGGCGTGGTGGCATTGACGACCTGCATGATGCTTATCCTCCGTTAGCGGCGATGAATGCGATGATCAGCGCGGCCAGTTCCTCGGGCTTGTCTTCTTGCAGGAAATGGCCGCCATCGGCGATGATCTGGTGCGGTTGCCCCTGTGCGCCGGGGACGCGCTCGATAAAGGCTTTTTCTCCGCCGCCGGTCACCGGGTCCTTGTCCGAAAAACAGGTCAGCACCGGCTTGTCGAAACGCGACAGCACCGCCCAGGCGGCCTTGTTTTCGGCGACGGAGGGCATGTCCGGTTTGACGGGGACGAGGGTCGGGAATTGCCGGGCACCCGCCTTATAGCTTTCGTCAGGGAAGGGCGCGTCATAGGCCGCCACTTCGGCAGGCGCCAGGTCGCGGACACAGCCGCCATTGACGATGAACCCGGTAGGAAAGGGGTCGACCGTCTGACTGAACCGTCGCCAGTTTTCAAACCCCTCCGACCAACCGGTCCCGATGGGCAGGCCGGTATTGGCGATGACCAGCCGCGCAAAGCGGTCAGGAAATGCCGCAACGAGGCGCAGGCCGATCAACCCGCCCCAATCCTGACAAAACAGGGTGATGTCGGACAGATCATTGGCGGTCAGCCATGCCGACATCCACGCCACGTGCCGTTCATAGGTATAATCGTCGCGTTCCACCGGTTTGTCGGACTTGCCGAACCCGACCAGATCCGGTGCCACAACGCGGTGTCCGGCAGCCACCAGCGGCGTCACAAATTTGCGATAGAGAAACGACCAGCTCGGTTCGCCATGCATCAGCAGCACCGGCGATGCCGTTCGCGGCCCTTCGTCGATATGGTGGATGCGCAATGCGGTGCCATCCGCGTCGGTCACCTCAGTATAATGCGGCGCGAACGGATAGTCGGGAATGTCGGCAAAAGCGCTGTCGGGGGTTCGCAAAAGTTCCATGGTTCATCCCTCTGTTGTTGGGGGTGGCGGTCTGTCGGGGTCGATCAGCCGAAATCCGATATGGTCGGTGCCGAGGCTGCGTTCCTGAAATTGGCGCGCCGCCGGGCGGTACCGGGCACAATAATTTGCAGCGCACAGATAGGATCCGCCCTTGATGACATTGGACGGGGCCGACCCCGCAACCGTGTCGCGCGTCCATTCCCAGACATTGCCGATCATGTCGTAGGTGCCAATGCGGCTGGCGGGGAAACAGCCGACGGGCGCGGTCCCGCGATAGCCGTCGCGCGCAAGGTCGCGAACCGGAAAAACGCCCTGATAATAGTTGGCGGTGGGCGCGCCGGCCGCATCGACCGGTTCGCGCGGGTCCGCACCGCCGGCCCGGGCCGCAGCCTCCCACTGTTCTTCGCTGGGCAGCGCCTTACCCGCCCAGCGCGCATAAGCCAGCGCGTCGTCATAGGCGACCTGGACCACGGGGTGACGGTCCCTGCCGGCGATGGAGCTGTCCGGCCCGGCGGGGTGGCGCCACATCGCCCCCGGCACCCAGCGCCACCATTGCGGCGACCCGGCGGTGGGCCTGGTGAACACGGCCGAGCCGGGTTCGAGCATTTCGGGCGGTGCCCCGGCTAGCGGCGGCGGTGTCCTCTCGGCGAGCGTGCGATAGCCGGTTGCCCGCACAAAGGCCGCAAATTCGGCATTGGTCACTTCGTGCGCGCCAAGCCAAAAGCCGGCAACGGCGACCTGACGCGCCGGCGCTTCCTCCGGCAATGTCCGGTCGTCACCAATCGTCACCATGCTCGGCGGCACCCAGACAAAGGCATCCCGCGTCAGCGGGCCACAGGCAGCGGCTATGGGCGTGCCGCCCCCCGCAGCGCCGCACCCCGCGAGCGCAAAGAGGCAGAGCAGCAGCGCCGCCCATGCCGCGGGTCGGGCCGTGGTGCGGGTCAGGACGGAGTGCGCGCGAGCCATCAGACCGACTCCATAATAATGGCATTTATAGTGTCAATAGATAGCGGCGATTGGGTCAGCGCTGACGCCCGGCAATAACATCCTGCACCAGGCGGCGGACCACAGCGGTTGCCTGGGCCGGGGGCAAACCCTGATCATGCCGCATCGAGCGCCAGCCCTGAAAGCTGAGGGCAACGTGCAATGCCTCCATCGTCAGGCGGTCGTTCGTCACCTCCGGCGGCAAAATGGCCTCTACCAGCTGTCGCTCGAGCTTGTTGAGCCGGACATAGTCCTGCATCAGATAGGTGGACTGGTATCGTTTGATGTTGGCGGACAAACGAAATGGCAGGATCGCTTCGAACACCTGGCCCCGCCGTTCGACCAGTTCGTCAAGCCGGTCCTCCCAGTTTTCCGAAACATAGGGTTGCAGCACGATCGGCATGACCTGTGCCTCAATCTGCTCGCCAATCTCTCGATAGAGCGAGTCCATGTCGTCGAAATGGCGGAAAACCGTCCTTAATCCGACGCCGGCATGGTCGGCGACACGCGCAGCGCTGGGGGCCACGTCGCCGCGGCGGACCAGTTCGAGCATCGCCTGCACGATCTTGCCCCGGCTCGACCGGCTGCGCTCGCGGCGGCCATCGCGCAGCGGCTTGGCCTCTGCCGGGGCAGGAAAGGCGGGGAACAGGACAGTGTTCATGGTGACGCAGAGTGCACCGACATGGCCAGCGGGTCAATTGTTAGCCGCCGCCTTGATGCGGGCCGGTCAAATGGATATTGTGGCATCATCACTGTCATTTGAGTGACAGCAGGATTGGGGGCGGCAATGAACCGTTGGGTAAAGCTGGCCATTTGCCTCGCGATATTGGGCGCGGGGGCGACATGGGCCTATCAACGCTATTTCTATTATATCCCCGGCCTGCTGCAAGACTGGCGCGACCCCGTGCAAGCCAACCGCGCTGTCACCTGGTCATCCGCGCCCGCCGGCAACGCTGCGCCGGCCGCTGCGGGTGAACGACCGCCCAACATCATCCTGATTGTCGCCGACGATTTAGGCATCAATGACCTGACGACCAATGGCGGCGGCCTCGCCAACGGGACGGTGCCGACGCCGAATATCGACCGGATCGCCGCCGAAGGCGCGCATTTCACGACCGCCTATACCGCCAACGCAACCTGTTCGCCTTCGCGTGCGGCGATGATGACCGGGCGCTATGCGACACGGTTCGGATTCGAATTTACCGCTGTGCCACCGCAATTTGCGCGCAATCTGGCGCATGGAGCCGACGACAGCCTGCACCCGCCGGTGTTCCATGCAGAACTGGTCGACGGCATGATCGATTATCCGCAAATGGGTGTGCCGCAGTCGGAAATTACCATCGCCGAACTGTTGCGCGACCGCGGCTACCACACATTGCATGTCGGCAAATGGCATCTGGGGGAGGCACCGGAACTGTCGCCCAATGCCCAGGGTTTTGACGAAAGCCTACAGATTACGGCAGGTGCTTCGCTGTTCCTGCCGCCAAATGATCCTGACGGGGTCGATGCGCGTTTGTCGTTCGACCCGATTGACCGCTTTTTGTGGGCGAATCTGCGCTACGCGGTGAAATGGAACGGCGGCGAGCGGTTTGCACCGGTCGGGCATTTGACCGACTATTTCACGGATCAGGCAAAGGCGGCGATCACCGCCAATCGCGACCGGCCCTTTTTCCTCTATCTGGCCTATAATGCGCCGCACACTCCGTTGCAGGCGACACGCGCCGACTATGATGCACTGTCGGGGATTTCGGACCACAAGACACGAGTCTACGCGGCGATGGTCCGCCAGCTCGACCGGCGTATCGGCGATTTGATGGCCCATCTCGAGGCGCAGGGGATCGACGATAATACGCTCGTCATCTTTACCAGCGACAATGGCGGGGCGTGGTATACCGGCATTCCCAGCCACAACCTGCCGTATCGCGGGTGGAAGGCGACATTTTTCGAAGGCGGGATACGCGCCCCATTTTTCATGCGCTGGCCCGACCGTATTGCGCCCGGCACGCGTCGGTCGGACGTGACCGGCCACCTCGACCTGTTTGCGACAATCGCGGCTGCGGCGGGGGCTGCGCTGCCCACCGACCGGGTCATGGACGGCGGCAATGTTTTAGCGGGGCCGGTTGCGCGCGACGCCATGTTCTGGCGGTCCGGCACCTATCGCGCGGTGCGCATGGGCGACTGGAAATTGCAGGTTACCGAGCGGCCGGCGCGGGCGCGGCTGTTTAACCTGGCCGATGACCCCACCGAACGGAACGACCTCGCCGCGCAGTTTCCGGAGCGTGTCGCGGCGATGCGCGCACGGCTGGAGGCCCAGAACAGGACCATGGCCGACCCGCTCTGGCCGGGATTGATCGAGGGGGCCGTGCGTATCGACGTGCCGTTGGATGCGCCGTGGCGCGCCGACCAGGACTATATCTACTGGACCAATTAGCGGGCGACCCAGCGGGTTTCACGCTTGTCAACGCGGCGATGGCGGCATAGCAACCGGCTGGTGGGGTGATCAGCGAAAGTTGGGTGCAAGAATGACGAGATTCCGCAAGTCACGCCGCGCGGCGCCCGCCGCGCTGGCAGCAGCGTCCGCGGCCTTCGCTGCATTGGCATTTTAGCATCGCCGTCTGGAACACGCGCCTATGCGGCGCAGGCCGAAGTCGTGCCGGATGTGGCCGCATGCCAGGGGTGTCACGGTGCCGATGGTATTTCTATTGGCAGCGCACCGCATCTGGCGGGTCAGCGCGCCGCCTATCTGGCTGGGCAGTTGCAGGCCTTTCGATCGGGCGGACGGCAGCACCAGTTGATGAATGCCATCGCCAGTCAGCTGGACGATGACCAGATTAATGCGCTGGCAGGGTATTTCAGCCGGCTTCCGCGTGAAGGAACCGCCAGTGACGCCGAACGAACGGCCTTTGCGCTGCGCCCGTTGATCACGCTGCCTGCGGATTTTCCGCAGGGCTTCATTGTCTATCGCGCCAGCGATGACGCAGAGGCTGGCACGGTAACGCGGACTTACGCCAACGCGTTGGCGGTGGATGCGGCGCGGGCCGGGCGTCCGCTTCCTGATGGGTCGATGATCGTCGTCGAAAACAGGCGCGCCCAACGCACGGCAGAGGGCATGGTGATGCGCACTGCCGACGGGCGATTGGTGCCGGGAGAGGTCGCCAACTATTCAGTGAGTGCATCCGCAAGCGGATGGGGCGACGCCATCCCGGCGCTGTTGCGCAACGGCAATTGGCACTATGCGCTGTTCAACGCGGCGCGCGAGCCACAGCTGCGCAATCAGGCGCAATGCCTTGCCTGTCACAAGCCGCGCGAGGCGGACAGTTTTGTCTTTACGATTGCGGAGCTGCGCGCAGCGCCGCATCAATAGCCCACAACCGGTCCTGACCCCAGACGGCGGTGTCGCCGACGCGCAGGCTTGGCACGCCCCATAGGCCGAGCGCGGTCATTTCGGCGCGGTTCGCCTCCGCCTCGGCCCGCCAATCGGCGTTGTCGATGACGGTTCGGGCACTGGACCAATCCAGCCCGGCGGCCGTCACGACCTTTCGCATCCCCGCATTGCTGCCCGCGTCGACGCCTTGCGACCAGACGGCGCGCATGAAGGCGATGCAATAGTCGATGCCACGGCCTTGGTCGCGCGCCCAGGGCAATAGCGAATAGCCGCGCTCAACCGGGCGTCCGACCGGGTCGGCAATCTTGCCAAAGGCGATGCCCAGTCGCCGCGCCTCCCGCGCCGCATCCATGGTGATGTAGCGGCGCTTTTCGCGCGGTACGGGCAGGCTGCGCATGACCATGGGCAGGACAAAGCGCAGGTTGAGCGTGCGTCCATGTGCTTTGGCCAGCCTATCCGCCCGCTCCAGCGCCAACCACGTATAGGGGCTACGAAAACTGAGAAAGAGGTCGATGGCGTCGCCCGCACGCTCGGTCGCCGGCCCGGCCAGATCGGGCGGCGGCGGGTAGAGCGGCATCGGGTCGTCGTGCCGGGCGAGGCCAAGCGCGGTCAGCCGCGCTTCGAGATAATGCAGGCGGTCGATCCCCCAATAGCATTCGCCGCCATAGGCAAGCACCCCGCCGAGATAATGGCCGCAGGCGGCACGCCGCGCATCGCCGGCCAATTTGGCGGCATGGGCGTCACGTCCCGGACCGGCCGGATCGGGCTTGCCCGTCCACAGCGCCAGCATCACGTCGGCGATGGCGTCGAGCGGCGCGGCGCCAGGGCCGGCGTCCGCCAGCAATGCGGCCATCCGCCGTTCGGCCGCAGCGCAGTCGCCTTCACCGCGGGGATCGGCGGCCGGAGCCGACAGGTCCGCCCTGGCCGCGAGCATCGCCGCGTCGCGCAGCGACCATATCGCCAACAACGCCCGTTGTGGTGCGGCCGCGTCATCCGGCGCGCTCACCACCCATGGCTGGACCGTCACCGCATAGCGTTCGGCGAGGCGCGGCAGCAGCTGGGCCAGCAACAGCGAATAGGGGTCGCGCACATCGATGAACGCATCGATGATGTGCGGCGCACCGCTGACGCGCCTTTGTGTCTCCGCCCGGGCATGGCGGCGTGCCTCGGCCTGCGCGCTGGTCAGTTTGGCCGCCGCGAATGCGGTGAGGGTGGAACGGATCGACATGTTTTCCCTCCGGGCTTGCTCCGCTGCGTCGAGTGCGGCACGGAAAGGCAGACGCTGGCCCAAAATTGCCATGGCGGCAAGCCGGGCGTCGGCAGGGGGACAGGATGAGCGCATTTCGCGATGGCTTGATGACCGGCAAATCGGTTTTTGTTGCGGGCGGTACCAGTGGCATCAACCTGGGCATTGCCAAAAGATTTGCGCAATTGGGCGCGCGCGTTGCGGTCGCCGGGCGGGATGCCGACAAGGCTGCCCGCGCCGCCGACGCAATCGGCCATGATGCGCTGGGACTGTCGGCGGATGTCCGCGATTATGCGGCCATTCGCGCCGCTCTGGACCATGCGGCCACGCAGATGGGCAGGTTCGACGTGGTTGTGTCGGGTGCCGCGGGCAATTTCCTCGCGCCGGTGCTGGGCATGTCCGCCAACGCGTTTCGCACTGTCGTCGACATCGACCTCAACGGCACCTTCAACGTGTTTCGCGCCAGTCACGATTTGCTGAATGTGCCCGGCGCTTCATTGATTGCCATCACCGCAGGACAGGCAGTCAACGCCATGCAGTTGCAGGCGCATGCCTGTGCGGCCAAGGCGGGCATCAATCAGCTGGTGCGGGTGCTGGCGCTGGAATGGGGGCCCGACGTGCGCGTCACCGGCATTTCGCCCGGGCCGATCGCCGATACCGAAGGGATGGCGCGCCTCGCCCCCGATGCCGCGACGCGCACCGCCCATTATGACCGTATTGCGCTCAAACGGTGGGGACTGATCGAGGAAGTGGCGGAGGCGGCGATTTTCCTGTGCAGCCCGTCGGCGGCCTATATCACCGGCACCATCCTCGACGTCGATGGCGGGTCGTCGGTGGGCGACGCCACGCAGCGCAGCCTCGATCGCGGTCTCGCCTGAGAGCTGCACGTCGCAATCTACGAGCCCGCAATGGTCAGCGGCGTCAGGGCAAAATCTGGTTCATCTCGATCAATGTGCCGTCAGGGTCGAAAAAATTGCAGCCCCTAACTCGGATGACCGGTCCGCCATTGCGCCCGGGATATTCCTGCATCCGCGGCGCCGACGTAACGACAACGCCGGGAATGCGGGCAGCGGCGGCGCATCGGCCATCGACATCGTCGGTGTTCATGACGATGACATGGCCGCCCGGACCCATGCGCTGGGGGTAGGGGCCGGGGTCGGCGAGGGGCGGGTCAATCCACTGCATCAGGCCGATCCACGCGACAAAGGGATCATTGCCGTTGAGCAGCACGAGCCGCGCCCGCGCGCCCGGTTGACCCGCCGGCAGGGCAACACCGGACGTTTCGACGATAGTATCATAATTGACCTGCAGCCCGACGACGTCGCGATAGAGCCGCAGGCTGTTTTCGATGTCGCGCACGATCAGCGTCGTGCGACGCACATCGGTCGGCAAGCGGGTCGCCGGCGCCGTGACACCGGGCGAGCTGACGCCGGGCGAGCTGACGCCGGGACTGCCGGCGGTGGCCGGTGCCGGGCGATTGTCGTTGCCAACCGACACGACGCAGCCGGACAGTGACAGCGCGACCAGGCCGTAAACCACTTTTTTCATGCGCTTTCCTCCACAGTTCCTGCCGCGACCAGTGCGTCGATCGCATCATCGGCGAGCCCGATGGCCCGCAGGATGGCGCGGCTTTGCTGCCCCGCCCGCGGGATGTCCGGCAGCGAGGTCGCCCGTCGTCCGTCCATCTCTATCGGCAGGACCGGCAACATGGTTTCGCGCCCGTCGGGCAGGGTGACCGGCTCCAGCCCGCCGCTCGCCAGCAGATGCGGGTCGTCGAACATGTCCTCCGGCTTTGCGATCGGTGCAAAAGGCAGCCCCGTCCCCTCCAGCTTGGCGATGATCTCTGCGCGGCTGTACCGCGCAATCATCGCACGGACTTCGGGGATGATGCGGTCGCGCGCCATGACCCGCGCATTATTCTCTCGCAGGCCTTCGTCCGCCCACAACGCGTCGAGTTCAAAGACCCGGCAGAATTTCTCCCACAGACTGTCGGTGACAACGCCGATAAAGATGGGGTCGTCGCGTGTTTCGAATACGTCGTAAATGGCCCAGACCGACAGGCGGGCAGGCATCGGCGCGGCGGCTTTGCCGGTTACGGCCAGCTGCGCCATATGTTGCGCCACCAGATAGACGGTGGTTTCGAACAGCGCGGCCTGAACCTTTTGCCCGCGTCCGGTTCGGTGGCGTTGTTCCAGCGCCGCCATGATGCCGATGACGCCGAACATGCCGCCGGTAATGTCGATCACGCTCGACCCGGCCCGCAGCGGACGGCCCGGCGGGCCGGTCATATAGGCGAGACCGCCCATCATCTGGGCCACTTCGTCGAGCGCGGTGCGCTGTTCATAGGGGCCTGCGAGAAAACCCTTGGCCGCGCAATAGATGAGGCGGGGGTTGGCCGTGCTCAGCGCGTCATAGGACAATCCCAGCTTGTCCATCGCGCCCGGCCGGTAATTCTCGACCATGACATCGGCGCTGGCGACGAGGCGTCGGGCCAATGCCAGCCCTTCATCCGATTTCAGGTTGATCGCGATGCTCGATTTGCCGCGGTTGAATGTCGCAAAGAATCCTGCACCCGAACCGACCAGCCGGCGCGTCTTGTCCCCGCCAATCGGTTCGACGTGGATCACCTCCGCGCCCAGGCCGGACAATATCGCGCCAATCGACGGCCCCATGATCATGTGGGTGAACTCGACGACGCGAATGCCGCTGAGCGGGCCTGGCTGAGCTGCGTCGCTCATAAAGCGCGCCTCCGGTCAAAATCGAGCGGTAATCCTGCGTCGGCGGTAAAGCCGTAGAGCGGTTCGCCGGGAAGGGCGTCGGCGACGATGCGGCGCACCTGCAGCAGCGCCGACAGGTCGATGCCGGTGTCGAGGCCCATCGCCTGAAGCATGAACACCAGATCCTCTGTGACGATGTTGCCCGAAGCGCCGGGAGCGAAGGGACATCCGCCGATGCCGCACAGCGACGCGTCAAATGTGGTGATCCCTTCCTCCAGCCCGGCGAGAACATTGGCGAGGCCGAGGCCGCGGGTATTGTGCAGGTGCAGTGTCGTCAGCCGATCGGCGCCGACCGCATCCTTGACCTTGCGCACCAGTCGCCGGACCTGCGCCGGGTCGGCATAGCCGGTGGTGTCGGACAGGCTGAATTCCTGAGCGCCTGCCGCCAATGCCGCTTCGGCCAGCCGCACCACCTGATCCTCCGGCACGGCGCCTTCGATGGTGCAGCCAAAGGCGGTGGACAGGCTGACGGCGAAATGGATGCCCGCAGCAGATGCCATGGACGCGATCGTTCCGATCTCCGCGATCATGGCCGCATGGTCCTTGCGCACATTGCGGATGCTGTGCGTCTGTGACATCGAAAAGGGGATGGACATGCCATCAACGCCCGCTTCGATGGCGCGAGAGGCACCCTTGGCATTGGGGACGAGCGTCACCACGGTCAGGTCGGCTATGCCTTTGGCAAAGGCCACCAGTTCGGCCGTATCCGCCATTTGCGGGAGCAAGGCGGGCGGGACAAAGCTGCCCACCTCTATTTCGCGCACCCCGGCCGCTGCCTCTGCCGCTATCCACGCCTTTTTGGCGTCGAGCGGCATCACCCGGTCGATGCTCTGCAGCCCGTCGCGCAGGCCAACTTCGCTGATGAGGATGTGCGTCACGCCTTTGTCTCCAGATAGATCCATGGCCGGGCGGTCCGGTCTGCCGCCAGCCATGCCATGATGTCCGCTCGGCTTTGCTGTGTCAGCGCGATGGCGTCCATGCCCGCCAACAGCATCGCCTTTGCTTCCGCATCAATCGCAAATTGATGCCCGGCTATGTCCTGCCGGGCGAGGTCGATGCTGACCGTCTGGCCCGCCATGAGGGTGACGCTGGCGATGTCGAGAGGGACCGGCAAGATGCCGTTACGGACGCAATTATTGCGAAAGATGGGCGCAAAACTGGGTGCGACGACCGCGCGGATGCCATATTCGGCGAGCGCCCAGACGGCGTGTTCGCGGCTCGACCCGCAACCAAAATTGCTGCCACCCAAGAGGATTTGCGCGCCGGCATAGCGCGGCTGGTTGAGCGAAAAATCCGGGTCCGGCGTGCGCGTCGATGCGTCGAGATAGCGCAGCGGCGCAAACAGCCCGTCGGCCAGCCCGCTGCGACCCGTCGACCGAATCTCGCGCGAAGGGATGATGAGGTCGGTATCCACATTGTCGCGGATGACGGGCACGGCGATGCTGGTCAGCGTGTCAAACGGCGTCATGCCGCGTCCCCTGCGCTGGGCGCGAGCTGCCGCGGGTCGGTAATGACGCCGGTGATAGCAGAGGCGGCGACAACCTCCGGACTCGCGATATGCGTGCGGATCCCCGGTCCCTGTCGTCCGACGAAATTGCGATTGGTGGACGAGATGACGCGGCTGCCGGCAGGGAACCCCTCGCCACCGGCATAAAAGCAGAGCGAACAACCGCTCATCCGCCATTCGAACCCGGCATCGGTAAAGATGCGGTCCAACCCTTCGGCCTCAGCCGCGCGCCGCACGGCCGAAGACCCCGGCACAATCAGCGCCTTTGCGATGCCGGGTGCCACGCGGCGCCCCCGGACGATGGCGGCAGCGCGGCGCAGGTCGGACAGGCGGGCATTGGTGCAGCTGCCGATAAAGGCGGCATCAACGGGCACGCCGGCCAGCCGCTGTCCAGCGGACAGCCCGCTGTGGGCGAGGGCGTCTGCGTCGGCGTCGACCGGGACGACCGAGTCGATGGCGATGCTGTGTTCCGGCGAGGTGCCCCAACTGACCATCGGCGCGATGGTCGCCGCGTCGACGCGGATTTCGGCGTCGAATGCGGCACCGGGGTCGGACCGGAGGTCGTCCCAATCGGGTAGCGGGTCGGGCGCATAGCGGCGGCCCTGCACATAGGCGCGCGTCGTTGCATCGGGCGCGATGATGCCGCTGACGGCCGAAAATTCGGTAGCCATGTTGCACAGCGTCATGCGCGATTCCATGTCGAGTGCGGTCACCGCATCGCCCGCAAATTCGACGACATGGCCGTTGCCTCCCGCTGCCCCGTGGCGGGCGATCAACGCCATGATCATGTCCTTTGCCGTCACGCCCGCGGCCAGACGACCGTGAAACGTCACGCGCATCGTGCGCGGCCGCTGCATGCGCAGGCAGCCGGTGACCATGGCATGTTCCGCCTCGCTGGAGCCGATGCCCCAGGCAAAGGCGCCAAAGGCCCCCTGGGTGCAGGTGTGGCTGTCCGGCGCGATCAGGGTGCAGCCGGGTAGCACGATGCCCATTTCGGCAGAGATGACGTGGGTAATCCCCTGTTCGGGATCGTTGACGTCGAATAGCCGGATCCCCGCGGCGCGGCAGGCGGCGCGTGTCTGGTGGATGAAGGCATCGCCGCCAGCGACCAGCGTCGTATCACCCCGTCCGGGACGGGTGTCGATAATATGGTCCATGACGGCAAAAACGCGCGCCGGGTCGAGCACCGTCTGGCCCGACGCCGCCATGTGGCCCAGCGCGGCGGCACCGGTGCGTTCGTGGAGGAAGATGCGGTCGATGGCGATCAGCGCGCCGCCGCCGGGCGTCGTCGCAATCTGGTGCAATTCCCAGATTTTGTCGAACAGGGTGCGCGCCATGCCCTTCAATCAGCCCCCGCCAACGCCTGTGCCCCAGCTTTGCGGCACGCCGTCGACCATCGACGCCTGCATCGCTGCGTCAATGGCGCGCCAGTCGCGCGTGACGAAATGTTCCTGGATGGCGGTCCGCGTTTCGAGCTGGCCGTTGCGGATCCAGTGCCATGTGCGGCAGCGATGCAGTCCGCAGTCGGAAATCTGGATCTGTTCATAGAGGTAGAGGCTGGGGTCGCCGGTGCGTTGCCAATATAGCATCATCGTCCGGTTAAAGCTGTCGAGCGGAACTTCGGCAGCCCAGCCCTGAATCAGTTCATTATCCCACCAAATGCGGCCATCCCGGTAGGTCGCCGGAAAATCCCGCGTTTCGTAACGGCCATCGGACCAGCGATAATGGTTGGTCTGATGATAGGGAGTGTCGTCATCGCCGGTGATGCGACAGAGCAACCGGCTGGCATGTTCGTCAATCTTTTCATTGGCAGCATTGAAATAGCTGTAGGTGCCGTCCCAGACGCCCTCATGGCGCGCCAACAGGGGCATGTTTTCGGCAAAGCTCATGCGCAATGGTCCTCTCTCTATTGGTCGGTTCGTGTCAACGCCGTTGCCATCGGCAGGGCCGATCGCGCCTGGATCAATGCGCGGTGGCGTATCGCCAGCCGGTCCGGACAGATATCGGCGGTGTCAAAGTCAACGGCATGGGCGGCGTCCGCCGCATACCAGGGGTCAAAAAACTGCCCGGCACGGACAATCTGCCAGGCACGGGTCAGATAGGCGCCAAAGCGATCGGGCGTAAGGTCCGGAAAATGGCGCGCCGTGTCGGCCGGCGCAGCAGGCAGGGCGGTGCAGGGCGGGCAGTTCAGTGCGCTGGCGGCTGCGTCAGCAACCGCCTGCCACGCCGCCCAATGCTCTGGCGCGGTGCCCGCCCAATCATCGGACAGGCCATGGCCGGGCGGGTCGATGACGGTACCGCCGCCGGGCGCGACCAGCGTCAGCGACTGGCCCGGTGGCGCGAGTTGCAACGGCCCGTCGCCGTCGCGCCGCCAATGGATGCGGCCGTCAAATTCGCCCGCGACGACATGGACAAACCCGGCGTCATCGTCGGCCTGCAGCGCGGGGCATTGGCCCGCCGGCCATAGCTGCAGAAAGGCGAGGCTGGCGGCATGATGGTCCGCCGGTGTTGCGACGGCACGCGCATGCCACCCTGCGGGAAGCGGCCCAAGCCGCGCCAGATGCGCCTGTAACGGGTCGCCATCATAGGCGGTGATCAGCACCGGCGGCACGTCGGCGTCGGGCGGGGGGATGTCGCGCGGCGCGCGCAAAACGGCACCATAGCCAGCGCGATAGGCATCGCCGCTGTCGAGCATGTCCATCACCGCGGCGTGGACACGGGCAATGTCGGCATGGGCGACCGACATTCGCGTTTGTGGGCGCACATCGAACCATGGAAAAAACCAGCTTTGTTCGAGGATGCGGCTCCACAACCAGGTCAGGTGCTCGCCATAGGCCGTCGGCCGAAAGGCGGGCAGGTAGCCGTCATCGAACAGCGCCCGTTCCGCGTCGGTCCACACTGCGTAGCCGCCAATGGCCATGCCGGCAAAGATCGACGGATGACGGCGCATCGCGGTCATCAGGATGATCCCGCCCGAGTGAAAGCCGTAGGCGGCGGTCCGGTCGAGCCCGACCGCTCGCACGAACGCCGCAATGGCATCAGCAAAGTCATCAATGTCGGGCGCAGTCCCATCGTCGCGCAGCGGGAGCGGGCCGGATTGGCCAAAGCCGGGCGTATCGGGGGCGATGCAGGTGAAATGCGCGCCCCATTGTGCCATCAGCGCTTCATATTCCGCTGATGATCGTGGACTCTGATGCACCATTAACAGTGGCGGGCCTGCTCCCGCCACGCGGTAATGGACGCGCCGACCGTCGATGGTCAGATAATGCGGCGAA
>CAZAWL010000012.1:0-16531 GCA_964488705.1 uncultured Sphingopyxis sp. | reverse complement strand
GCGTCGTCCACGCATAAATATCGGCAATATCGCCGGGCAGATCGATCGTGGGGTCAAAGCGGATATCGGTTCGCGACGGCGGGTCGAGATGGTCGGCAGCATAGCTTTGGTCGTTGACCAAGAGCGCGCTGGCACCAGCGGCGGCCAAACCGACTGCACCGACGAACAGGGCAGATAATAGTCGACTCATTTCTCGCTCCAACCTGCAAAGGGCAGAGCCACTTCCTCGATCAGAAGCGCGTCCGTGTCACGACCCATTATTATCATTTTGCCCGAACGGGCATCTCGTGAAAGCGGCGTTGTCTTGGGGCGGGCGTACCCGACCCCAAGTGATGTCTAACCTAGGTGGCGATTCGCTGCAACGATATGATGCGCGTCACACAATGCGGCTATCACCCGTGCGCACCGAAATGGTTGGCAATCGCGGTGCTGACACGCAGGCTCAGTTCATAGGCGCGTTCGATCGGGTCGATATAGTTGGCCCGGATGCCCGAATAGGGCTGGGCATCGCCGTCGGGATAGTCGCTGGGTTCGTCGAGCGCGAAATCGGCCATGCCCGGCTGCGACACCGGATAGGCGCGGCGCAGCTGGGCCATGGCTTCATCGATTCTGAGTGAAAAGACCATCGCCAGCACATCGTCACGGCTGATGTCGTTGGACCGTGAAAAGGCGGGGATCTGGACGGCGCGAACGAACATATGCTGCATCAGCGCAAGGCGTATGGCCTGAAGCGCGCCGAGCGAACGGCGCCGTCCTTCGCGCAGCGGGTCGGCCTTGTCATCGGGCAGCCGGGCCAGCAGGCGGTGCAGTTTCAGCCCGTCGACGCGCAGGCGGCTGACCAGCCGGCGAAACGCCCCGGTGCGGTCATCGCTGACCAATTGTTCGGCGAGGGCCAGGCAGGCATTTTCGAGCTGCGGTTCGGTCCCGCGATAGGGGCGGCTCGCCCAATAGGCGCTGTTGAACAATTCGCCATAGGCCGCGACGGACTTGATGCTGCCGAGCGCATTGGATGCCCGGACCAGCCGGACCAGCTGCGCCGCGCGCGGGCTTTCGCGCAGGAGGTTGGCAATCGCCTCCAATTCGTCGTCGGCAGCGCTGCCCATGCCGGCAATCACATTGACGGGATAGCCGAGTTGCTGAAGCACCGCATTGTGCGGGATGGCGCGAATTTGTCGCAGGCTCATCTCCCGGTCGGCGGCGAGGTCCGATTGGCGGCGGGATTTGCGCGACCCGGTCGGGTTGAGCAGCCCGAGGCCAAACGCCGTGATGGCGCGGGCGTAGCTGCGCGAGGCGAGGAAATCGCGCTGCATGCGGCGGATGCCGCGATAGAAATCGAGCGTCAGTTCGGTGCGATCATAAAATGGGTCGGTGCAGTCCGTCGCGTCGATGCCGGATTCGACTTCGGACATGCGCGTCAGCGTTGCGAGCGCGAGCGTCGCGTTGCGAAATGGCAGAAATCCGTCCCCGCCCTGATAGCTGACTTCGGGCTCCAGAGCGATTCCGCTGGTGCGGAACTTGGCGCGCGCCCATCGGCTCATCGGGTAGGTCAGGCGATCGTCCATGCTGGCGGGGTGCGCGCCGCGCCCCATCGATTCGCCATGGGTGTTGAAAATCAGCGCCGCGACATCGGTCAGCCCGTTGGCGACCATCGCGTCCGCCAGGCGGCGGTGCAACCGCTCTATCGCCAGCGCGGCGGGAATTTGCCCGACGAACCGGCCGGCATCGGAAAACCCGGTCTGGATCGCGACCCTCCCGCGTGTCCGCACATAGGCCTGATAGTCCGGCTCGCGCAGCAGGGCCTGGAGGAAACGGCCGCCATGTTCCATCGCGCTCTCGGTTTCGAACAGCGGCGACACGTCGACCTTGTCATCGATGCCGAACAGGCGCGCAAAATAGAGCGCGGCGAGCACCGTCTGCGGTTCTTCGCACTCGGCGATCAGCATGCGGATCGGCGCGTCGGCGTCGATATGCTTGATGACCTGCGCCATGGCGAGGAATTGGCGCACCGCCGTCGTGCTTTCGATGGCCAGCGCCGCAACATTGCTGCGCAGCGGGCGGACATTGGCCAACAGGTCACGCAGGCGGTTGAGGGCGGTGCCGCTGGCGAGGTCGAGGCTGTTGTCGGGGTCGATGCGGCGACGGATGGCGTTGAGCAATTGCGCGCTGTTCACGCGAAAGTGGATCCAGCCCATGCCCAGACCGTCGGCGGCCATAGCGGATGCGACGCGCACCAGCCGCTGCGCGGTGGCGTCGTCGACACTCGATGCGCGATCGCGCAGGTCGGCGATGACGTCGGCAAGGCTCGTTAACCGGTCGGGGTGGTCAGCGGTCAGCGCATTGGCCACGGTGCCCAGCGTGGCCGGGTCGTCCGGCGCCTGTTCGAAACGGCCAGCGAGCGTCCGGCTATGGTCGGCACTGCGCCGCAGCGCGTCCGCAATATCCTGTGCTGTGGCGCAGTCTCGCAAATCGTCGGCATAGGCGTCGAGGCGCGCCGCCTTTTCGATCAGCCTGTGGCGGATGCTGGTGTGCCAGCCAATGTCGGTGCGCCCGTCCATGTCATAGCCCACCCATGTGGCGAGCCGGAACGGAAGCGGTGCGAGATCCCGCCAATGTTGCGGCCATTGGCTGCGGGCGACGTCGATGATGATGTCGCATAGCCTGTCGCGCGCCTGTTGGGCGTGGCGCATGGCCGCCAGCACCTGTGCATGCTCGTCGTCGAGCGTGATGGCGTCGCGCGGCCCGGCTATGGTGCACATTGCAGGCCCGACCGCGTCCTGCGCCGCCGCCTCGGCCACCGCGTCGGCTTCCGCGGCGCTCAGCAGAAAAGTGGGATGGCCGGTAAAGACGATATGCTGAAACGGCGATGACCAGCGGCGGGCAAAGGCCCCAAAGTCGCCGTTGGCGGCACTGGCCGCGACCAGTGATTTGAAACGCGAGCCATTTTCGTCCTGCGCCATCGGTGCGAGCAGCGCGTTGAGCCGGCGGGCGCGGCTTTGCAACGCCTCGCAGCTCAGTTCCTCGACCTGTGCGGCCAGTGCATCGAGCGACAGAGCGCCGCTTTCAATCTGTCGCGAAAGCTCCAGCCCCAGCTGAAACACGGGGTTGAACAGGGGTGTTTGCTGCGTCAACTGATGCAGCTCTGCCAGCCGTGCCTGCAAATCCATGCTCATCGGGCCAGCGCTGCGGCTGATGCCGCCGCCGCCTCGATCGCGCCAGGGTCGGGCGCGCCGCGCGGAACGATCCAGCTGCCGCCGACGCACAACACCGGCTCGATCGCCAGCCAGTCCGGCGCGCTGGCCAGCGTGATGCCACCGGTCGGGCAAAAGCTGATATTGCCGAACGGCCCCGCGAGCGCCTTGAGCGCCGGGCGACCGCCACTGGTTTCCGCGGGAAAGAATTTGAAGTGGGACAGGCCGAGGTCGAGCCCGCGCATGATGTCACCCGCATTGGCGACCCCGGGGAGGAAGGGGATGGTGCTGGCACTGGCGGCTTTGCCCAACGCATCCGTCAGACCCGGCGAAACGATGAACTCCGCGCCCGCGGCAATCGCTGCGGCGAGGTCCTGTTGATTGAGCACGGTGCCCGCACCGACGATGGCGCCCGGCACCTTTTTCATTGCCGTAATGACGTCAAGTGCAGCGGCGGTGCGCAAGGTGACTTCGAGCACCGGCAACCCGCCCGCGACCAGCGCTTCGGCAATCGGGCGGGCATGGGCGACGTCGTCAATGACCAATACGGGGATGACCGGTGCGCACTGCATGATCTGGCGAATGGCGTGCGGCATCAATAATGGCTCCGGGCAAAGGCGGAGGCGGCACCGAACAGGCCCGGCTCCGGATGGATGATCAGCTTGACAGGCAGGCCCGCCATCAGCGTTTCGAAACGGCCCTTGGCCCGGAACCGCTCTGCAAAGCCGGACCGCACCAACGTATCGCGAATGCGATAGCCCAGCCCGCCGGCGATGACCACAGCCGCCCCGCCTTGCGCCAAGGCGATATCTCCGGCGATGCTGCCCAGCGCCATGCAGAACCGGTCGAGCGCGGCAGCGGCGATGCTGTCGCTGCCTGCCAACGCCAGCCCCCATAATTCGGGGTCGGGCAAAGTGCGGACGGCGCGGCCTTCCAGTTCGGCCAGCGTCGCATAGATGTCGGCCAATGCCGGTCCCGACGCGATCCTTTCCACCGACACGCGGCGATAGCGCTGGCGCAGCTTTGCCAGCAGCGCATCGTCAATGCTGTCGAGCGGTGCAAAATCGATATGCCCGCCCTCGGTCGCCTGGACGTGATAACGGCCATCGCCGCGATGGATGTGCGCGACGCCGAGCCCGGTGCCGGGACCGATGATGCTGATCGTGCCCGTGGCGGGCAACGCATCGTCTGGCCCGGTCAGGTGGAGGAAATGGTCCGGCCCCGCGTTGGCGACGGCATGGCCGACCGCCTCGAAATCATTGACGAGCGCATAATGGTCTACATTCAGCCGTTCACCGATCAGTGCCGGGCGGATGATCCACGGGTTGTTGGTCAGCTTTATGACGTCACCGCGCACCGGTGCCGCGATTGCGATGGCGGCGGCGCGCGGCAATGGCTGGCCGACACTCGCGGCAAACGCCTCCCATGCCGTTTGCAGGCTGGCATGATCGGCTGTTTTCATCGTCACCGACGGGCCGAGCGTTGTCACCCGGCCCCCGGCGCAGGTCGCGATTGCAAAACGGGCGTGAGTTCCGCCGATATCGACGGCGACGACGTCGTTCACCATGGCCTATTCATGCCAGCTGACGCCGTCACGCTCGGCCAATGCGACGGCCGCGGATGGCCCCCAGCTGCCGGCGATATATGTTTTGGGGGTGAGACCGGTTTCGGCCCATCCGGCGCGGATGGCGTCAACCCACGTCCACTGCGCCTCCACTTCGTCGCGTCGCACGAACAATGTCTGGTCCCCTTCGATGAGGTCGAGCAACAGGCGTTCATAGGCGATACGCCGCTTTGGCCCGGCAAAGGCGTCGGGCATCGAAATGTCGAGCGGCACTTCGCGCAGGCGGATTCCACCCCGGTCGAGCCCGGGAACCTTGGCCATGACGCTGAGGCGAACATTCTCGCGCGGCTGGATGCCGATAATCAGCCGGTTGGGCTGTGTCGCCGCGCCCGACCGGGCAAAGATGCTGTGCGGCACGCATTTGAACTGGATGGCGATTTCGGTCTTGCGTTCGGGCATGCGTTTGCCGGTGCGCAGGAAAAAGGGGACGCCCTTCCACCGCCAATTGTCGACATGCGCCTTTATCGCGACAAAGGTCTCGGTGTCGCTGTCCTTCCCCAGCTCCTCATCATATCCCGGCACGGCCGCACCGTTGATCGCCCCGGCGCGATATTGGCCGGTGACGCTGTCACCCGGTTCGAGACCACGCAGATTGCGCAGGACCTTAACCTTTTCGTCGCGGATGGCGGTAGCGTCGAACTGGGCGGGCGGTTCCATCGCCACCAGCGCGAGCAACTGCAGCATATGGTTCTGCACCATGTCGCGCAGCGCGCCGGCGCCGTCGTAAAAACCGACGCGGCCTTCGAGGCCGACGGTCTCGCTGACGGTAATCTGCACATGGTCGATATGCTGTCCATTCCACAGCGGCTCGAACAGGATATTGGCAAACCGCAGCGCAAGCAGGTTCTGCACCGTTTCCTTGCCCAGATAATGATCGATCCGGAAAATCCTGTCCTCGGGGAAAACCGACGCGACGGCATCATTGATCTGGCAACTGCTGGCGAGGTCCGTTCCCAGCGGCTTTTCGAGGCCGATACGCACGCGTTCCCCGGCGAGCCCCGCGCCCGCCAGCCCCGCAATGGTCGGTTCGAACAAGGACGGCGCCGTCGACAGAAATATCGACAGTCCGGCGTTGACCGGACCCGCCTTGTCCGCGAGCGCGGCAAATCCTGCCGGGTCAGAGGCGTCGAGCGGCTGATAGCTGAGCCGGTCGAGAAATGTCGCGATCGCCTCTTCGCTTAACTGCCCGGCCGGCAAAAATTCGTTGAGCGCGTCGCGCGCAAAGCCGCGAAAACTATCGTCATCATGCGCCGAACGGGCGGTGCAGACGATTTTGAGATTATCCGCCACCAATCGGTCGGCATGGAGCGCGGCGAGGCTGGGCAGCAACATGCGCCGCGCCAGATCGCCGGTCGCACCAAACAGGATCAGGCAATCGGATATAAATGACATGTTTCTGACCCCTTGGCGTTGCTGCCTGTTAGCCGAAACTGGCACATACGCAATATCATTACGCTACGGTTCGGGCCGATCTGGCGTTCTGGCCAGCACTTTTATTCGTATGCGGCGCCGCGTCATCGCTCCAAGAGGAAGGCGAGCGGTGTTTCCACCCGCGCTCGCCAAGCCGCCTCGTTATGCGCGGTGCCGGGGTAATGCCGCGCGGCAAAGCCCCGACCCTGCCGCCACCCCCGCCGTTCCAGCACGGGCAGCAATGCAGCGGCATAGGGCGGGTAATAGGCGTCAAGCGTCTGGTCGCCCCAATCGAGGTAGAGCCGGTTGTTTGCCGGACGGACGCGCCGGTCCGCCAGCCAGTCGCCAAAGGCAGAGGCAACCGATTCTGGCCTGGCCCCCTGTCCTTCGCGCGGGTCACCCAGCGGCATGTGGATCGACACCGCCGCCGCCCGGCCAAAGATTTGCGGATATTCGCCAAGCGCATAGAGTGAAATCAGCCCGCCCATGCTTGACCCCATGATGCCGGTATGCGCGGCGTCGCGTCGGGTGCGGAATGCGCGGTCGATGCGCGGCTTCAGCTCCTCGACCAGAAACCGCAGATAGGCATCGGCGAGGCTGGCCCCACCGTGCGTTGCCGCGACCATGGCTTGCTCCGCTTCGGGTAATGCCGCCACAACAGCGGCTGGCAGATATTCGCGGCCGCGCAAATTGGTGTTCCAAATACCGACGACGATCGCACCGTGTGTCCGCCCGTCGGCAATCATCCGCGACAGCGCCTCGTCAACGCCCCATTCCTCCCCGCCATAGGCACGACCGGGGACAAAGATATTCTGACCGTCGTGCATATAGATGACCGGATAGCGGCGGCGCGACGCGTCATAGCCCGGCGGCAGCCAGATGCTGACGTTGCGGGCTTGCACGTGGTTCGACGTGACCTGCTCCCAATCGACCAAACGCCCGTCGGCCTGAGCGAGCGCCGGGGCGGCGCAAATGGCGGCCAATATGGCGAAGAACCATCGCCAGACCATGGTCACAATTTGACAGGGTTGCGATGGGCCCACCGGCCGAATGCCGCGATGACCAGATAGCACAGGATGGGTACGACCAATCCGGTGCGAACCGATGCGGCATCGGCGACCGCCCCGAGGATGAGCGGGACGACCGCACCGCCGACAATCGCGGTGCATAATATGCCCGATGCCTTGGGTGCTTCGTCGGTCAATCCTTCGACCGCCAGACTGAAGATCGTGGCGAACATGAGGCTGTTACAGAACCCGACCAGCACCAGCGACCACCCGGCGAGATCGCCGGACATCAGGATGGCGACCATAATCAGTGCGACTGCGGCGATGGCATAGCAGGTCAGCACCCGGCCCGGAGCAAAAGCGCGCAGCACGAACCCGCCGACAAAGCGCCCGACCATCGCACCGCCCCAATAATAGGCGACCATCCGCCCTGCTTGCAGCAATGACAGCGTCATGCCGCTTTCTTCGGTGAGATAGGCGACCATGTTGCTGGCGATGGCAACCTCTGCCCCGACATAGGCAAAGATGCACAGCGCGCCAAACCGGACCCGCGCATTGGTGAGGAAGAGGCGGCTGGTGCCGGCGACCTCGACCCGGTCGGCCTGCGCATGGTCGAGCGCGCCGCGCCACAGCCAGAATAGCAGTGCAATCAGCGCCATGGCGATGGCGACACCGACATAGGCATTGGCGATGACCTGCGATTCGGCAACAAGATAGGATTGCAGGGCGCCGCCGGATAATGTGGCCGGGTCGATCAGGCTTTCTTCGCCCAGCAACAGCTCGGCGCCGCCATAGACCATGATGAACACGCCGATGGAGTTGAACAGCTGCGCAAATGTCAGGCGGCTATGGGCGGTTTCGGGAGCGCCCAGCGCAATCGCGACGGGGTTCATCCCGACTTGCAGCATGGTGATTCCGCCGCCGATAACGAATAGCGCGGCCAGAAAACTGGCATACACGCCCGAACCCGACGCGGGGACGAACAGCAAAGCGCCCGCTGCAACGATGAGAAAGCCGACAACGAAACCGCGGATATAGCCGAGCCGCGCCATCACGACCCCGGCCGGGATGGAAAACAGCGCATAGCTGGCGAAGAATGCGAACTGGACGAGGTTGCTTTCGAAATAGGAGAGGGTGAACAGCTGTTTCAGCTTGGGGATCAACACGTCATTGATGTTGGTGACCCCGCCCAAGATGAAAAAGACCGACAGAATCAGCAGAAAAAGCATGCGCGAGTTGCCGCGCTGCGCGCCGGTATGGGCAGACGTTGGTGTTGATGCCGGCATCGGTCCAGCCATGGTCTTCTCTCCCCCTATCGAAGTGTTACTGCGGCGGCGCTGCAACGCACGGCGCAAAATTGCGGACGCAACGCGCGACAAATTCGTCGATGCGGGCCATGTCGCTGATGGCCAGACCAGCTTCGGGCGGACGCAGCTTTGCATCGTCAGGAAAGGTGCCATATCCGGCCAACAGACAGTGCCAGGACAACGGCGCATAATAGCCGTCGATGCCAAGCTGCCGCACCTCCGCTTCCAGATCCCCGCCGGTAAACCAGCATGTCAGGACTGCTTTCAAATTGTCGGACAATGACTGGTTGGCAGCATTGGCGCGCCAATAGTCGCTGTCGCCGCGTTGGTTCACCCGATAATGCGCGACGATATAGTCGCGAATGCCATCATAGCGTGCGGCGATGGCGGTGTTGAACCCGTCGCGTGCAGCCGTCGTGCCTGTATCATAGGCCGCGCAAAACCCCTCCACAGTGGCCTGGACGATGTGCAGGGCGGTGGCTTCCAGTGGCTCGATAAAGCCCTGGCTTAGCCCGACGGCGAGACAGTTTCTGACCCAACTGCGCTCGGTCCGGCCGACCCGCATCGACAGGTGTCGCGCCTCCGCTGCATCGCCGACGCCCAGGTGGCTGCGCAGCTCGGCTTCCGCCGCGTCGGCAGACAAATGGGCTGACGAATAGACATAGCCGTTGCCGACACGGTTGGTCAGGGGAATGGACCAGGCCCACCCATTGCTCAGTGCGGTGGCCCCCGTCTCCGTACGGACGATTCCGTCACTGTGGGGTGTCGGCATGGCGACCGCGGAATCGTTGAACAGATTGTCGGCAAAGGATCGAAACGGCTCGTCCAGCGCGCCCTGCACGATGACCCCGCGGAATCCGCTGGCATCGACAAACAAATCGCCCTCGATGCGGTCGTCGCCGTCGCACAGCAGCGCAGCGACGTCCCCTTGCAGGTTGCACTCAACCGATTGCACTGTGCGTTCCAGATGGACGACGCCCAATCGTTCCACGGCATGCTGACGCAAGAATCGACCGACCAGCGTCGCGTCGAAATGGTAACCATAGCCGACGTCAAAGGGAAAATTTTCGGAGGCTATGGGCGCTAACCCGCGTCGCGCCAATGTTTCGGAGAGGAAAAAACGGTCGGGGTGGGCCCAGACATCGCGGCCGGTTCGGCGTGCGCGCGTGTGGAAATAAAAGGCCGGAGCGGTGTGGCAGTCCAACTCGGTCGCGAACGGATGGAAATAGCTGTCGAACCCTGATCGTTCCGACCAGCCGGTAAAGCGGATGCCCGCCTTGTAGGTTGCGTTGCAGGCGGGCATCCATTCGGACTCGGCAATGCCGAGCCGCCCGAAAAAGGCACGCAGTTGCGGCGTTGACCCTTCACCGACACCGATAATCCCTATGTCGGGGCTTTCGACGACGCTGATGCGCGCGGCCTCGCCCCAATGGCGTGCCATCAGCGCCGCCGCCATCCAGCCCGCTGTGCCGCCGCCCAGAATGACGACGCGCAGCGGGGTGTCGGGCGTGGGCGGAACGTTCGGCATCATCGACGCCGGTTGAGTGGTGCTGGCACGAGGCGGATGGCCGCACCACCGCCGGGCGCCATCGTAAAGCTGATGCTTTCACCGGCGCGGACCGTGCGCGCCGAAATGACGATGTCGTGCCGGCGTTCCGTGCGATAATCAGCCTCCGGCCCGTCAAGGTAGAGCGTCGCTACATAAGACCGTCCTGCATCGAGGAAATCGAGCGGCACCGTCACTGTGCGCGCGTCGCCGTCGGTCACACCGCCGACATACCAGTCATCGCTGTTGCGATCCTTGCGGCGGAATACTGCAAAGTCGCCAACGGCGCCGTCCACCAGACGGCTATCCGACCAGTTGGTCGGGACCGCTGCGATGAAAGCGAGTTCGCGGGGGAAGCGTGCGAGATTTTCGATGCTGTCCGCTGCCATCTGTATCGGGCTGTAGATGGTCAGATAATAAGCGAGCTGCCGCGCAAGCGTCGATTCGATAGGCCCGCCATCGCGCCGCCTCAGGCTCAGCACGCCTGGCGTGTAGTCCATCGGTCCCGACAGCAGCCGCGTGTAAACCAGCGTCGGGACATGATCGACGCTGTTGCCGGGCACACCCCAAGCGTCATATTCCGCGCCGCGCGCGCCCTCCCGCGCGACCCAGTTGGGGTAAGTGCGCCTGAGGCCGGTATCCTTGATCGGTTCGTGCGGGTTGACGGCGATATGATAGCGCGCCGCTGTTTCGACCACGCGCAGATGATGGCGGCTCATCACCTGACCGTCATGCCATTCCATGGTCGTCGCGCCACTGGGGTCGCGGCTGATGATGCCGCCCGCATCGGCGACATAGCCTGTCTTGACGCTGTCTATGCCCAGCCGGCCATAGAGCGCCATCGCGTCCTCCAGCTGGGCCTCATAATTGGCGATGTTGCCGCCGGTTTCGTGATGGCCAATCAACCGCACGCCGCGCTGGCGGGCATAGGCGGCCAGCCCCTCGAGGTCGAAGTCGGGATAAGGCCGGGTAAAGCTGAATTCGTCGCCATGCCCGAACCAGTTTCCGTCCCAGCCGACGTTCCAGCCTTCGACCAGCACCCCGCGAAAACCATGGCGCGCGGCAAAATCGATATAGGCACGCGTATGTTCGGTGGTTGCGCCGTGGTTGGGCCCCGACGACCAGCTCCAGTTGTTGAGGTGCATGTCCCACCAGATACCGATATAGGTATAGGGCGTGACCCAGCTGACATCGCCCAGCCGGTTGGGTTCGTTGAGGTTGAGTTCGAGGTCGCTCTCCACCAGGCCGGCCGCATTGTCGCTGATGCGGATGGTGCGCCAAGGCGTGGTGAACGGTGCCGTGCGCGACACGCGTGCCCCCCGGCCCGATGGAGAGAGGGTGGCGCGGAACCGCTGCCCCTCGACCCGGCGCAGCCACATGCCGGCATAATCGACCAGCGCGGCTTCGTGAAAGGCAAGGTGTGTACCGTCATCCAGCCGCAGCGTCATCGGCGTGTGCGCGGTCGACACGCCGTCAATTCCCGTGCGTTGATAGACTTGTTCGTAGCGGTTCCAGTCGCCGCCCGTTATCCACCACGCGGTGCCGGGACGGGCGACGGCAAATTCGGTCAGCTCATCCTGAATGTGCACACCGGACCAGCCGGCATTGTCGGGAAACTCATAGCGAAAGCCGATGCCGTCATCGAACAGCCGCACACGCAAGCGCAGGCTGCGCCGGCCATCAATGGTCTCTCGAAGCGTGACGGCGATTTCATTGTGCCGGTCGCGGACAAAGCGGCGTTCGCCCCACGGCAATTCCCATTGGCCGTCACTACTGTTGTGCTCCACCTGCTCGATGGCGATCGACCGGTCAAAGGGGAGCGCGTCGGTGAAGAGGAAACCCAGTCGCGATTCCCCAATCAGTGCGTGATGATCGCGGCTGATCCGATAAAATGGCCGGCCTTCGCCGGTGACGCCGATGGTCGCGACGGTCCGCCCGTCGGGTGATGACAGCACGACTTCAGACTGGGCCTGAGCCCGCGCGCTCGCTCCCGCGAAGCAGAGAGCTGCCACCAGAATGGCGAAGAGGCGATACCAGTTGTTCATGCCCCGCATCCCGGTCGTGACAGTGCCAAGAATATGGCACCATAAGCCGGCAATGTGGAGGCGTTGGCGCCGTTCACGCTTTCGATGACTTTGCCGTCGCCGCCCGACCAGCCGGCGCTTTGCGTACCCATGTTGAAGGCGCAGCGGATGGTTGCGTCGCCGTCCGACCGGTCGAACACCAGCACATGGTCGTCGGCCTGGACAATGGCGCAATCGCCCGCAACCAGCGGTGCCATGCGGTGGCGCAGGGCAATCATCCTGCGTGTCCATTCCAGCATCGAGCCAGGGTCACCAGATTGACGTGCCACTGACAAGTCATGGTGATCCTGCCCGACCGGCAGCCACGGCTCGACGTCGGAAAAGCCGCCATTGGGCGCATTGTCCGACCAAGGCATGGGCGTGCGTGACCCATCCCGGCTCAGCGTTAACGGCCAATTCGCGATGGCTTCGGGGTCGCGCAGCCGTTCATAGGGGATATCGACCTGCGTCAGTCCCAGTTCCTCGCCCTGCCACAGGATGATGTTCCCGCGCAGTGCGACGAACAGCATGATGACCATGCGGGCATAGGCATCCGATGCATGTTCGGGGCCCCATCGGCTGATCCATCGGGGGGCGTCGTGATTCGAGAAGGCCCAGCTCGGCCAGCCCGTCTGCGCGTCGTCTGGCCAATGCGACAATGCGGTACTGACTGTCGCGGGCGTCAAGTCTTCCGCATAGAGAAAATCAAACCCATAGGCGCTGTTGAAATGCTCATCGCCCTTGGTGAACGCGTGCATTTCTGCGTATGCGTCACTTCCGCCCACTTCTGCCACCGTAAAGACGGCGTCGTAGCGGTCGGTCACCTCGCGCAGCCGACGAATGAAGCGCGGTATGTCGGGGTGGCTCTGGTTGTACAGTCGTTGCTGGAAATCAAATGGGCGCGTGCGCGGCCGGCCATCATCGGGCGCTGGCGGATTGTCACGCAACAGCGGGTCGTGCATGGCGAAATTGATCGCGTCGACGCGAAAGCCGTCCACCCCCTTGTCGAGCCAGAATCGCGCGACGTCCAGCAACGCGTCCTGCACATCCGGATTGTGGCCGTTCAGTTGCGGTTGTTGGGCAAGGAAATTGTGCAGATAATATTGGCCACGCCGCGCATCCCACCGCCAAGCGGGACCGCCAAAGACGGATTGCCAGTTGCTCGGTGGCGAGCCATCGGGTTTGGCATCAGCCCAAACATACCAGTCATGCCGCGGGTTGGACCGGTCCTCCCGGCTTTGCAAAAACCAAGGATGCTGGTCCGACGTATGCGAATAGACCTGGTCGATGAGGACACGCAGGCCCAATGCGTGGGCGCGCGCGACGAGCGCGTCAAAATCCGCCATCGTGCCAAAAACGGGGTCAACGGCGCAATAATCCGACACGTCATAACCGAAATCGCGCATCGGGCTCTTAAAGAAGGGCGAAATCCAGACTGCGTCAACGCCAAGGTCGGCGACATAGGGTAACCGGCTGGTAATGCCCGGCAAATCGCCAATGCCGTCATTGTTGCTGTCGGCAAAACTGCGCGGATAGATTTGATATATGCTGGCACCGCGCCACCACGGGTGGGCGGCGGCGCTGGCTGGGACAGCGTCGGTTTGACGAATGGGCTGGCTCACCGGCTCATATCCGCAGCACAGATCATATAACCAAATGCCGGCAGCGACACCGCCATGCTGCCGGGGACACGCACCGCAGCCGGGCATGGGCCGGTTATGGCCTCGAACCGGGTCGAGGCGCGCTCCACGATCACGTTGCCGACTGCAGCTTGGGCGGACGTGTTGAACACGACCACATATTCGCGGTTCGTTTCCGGGTCGAACCGCGCGAAAGACAGCAGCCCGGGACCGCGGCCATAGCCACGCGTCACCTGCCGTCCGCGGCGCAGCGCGGCGTGCGTGCGGCGGATAGCGGCCAGCTCCGCAATCTGGCGATACAGCGGATGCGCGGTGTCGAAATTGCTTTGCGCTGTGGTTGCTCGGGTGCCGATCAACCGGTTGTCATTATAACTTGCGACACGGCTGGCGAACATGTCCTCGCGCGCAGCCTGGTCGTTGCCGTCGCCGACAAAACCTTGCTCGTCGCCATAATAGATAGTGGGCGCGCCGCGCAGCGCGAACATCATGGCATTGGCCAGTCTGGCGCGTTCCAGCAATTCGGCATCGTCAGCGTGCGGATTACCTTCACGCAGAAACGTGCCGATGCGGCCCATGTCGTGATTGCCGGTAAAGGTGGGGTTGTTGCGCGCCATTGCTTCGCCACCCTCATAGAGCGCATCGCCCTGAAACAACCGCTCGAACAGCGAGGGTCCCTCATTACGGCTCAGCACAGCGCGCACGCTTGCCTGAAATGCGAAGTCGAGCACCGCTGGGTAGCGGTCCACCCGGGTAAAGCGGGCGATGCTGCCGGGGTCGGGGTCCTCAATGGCCGCTTCTGCGAAGATGGTGAAATTGGGTATGCCGGCGGCGCGCGCGCGCTCGAGCATCGCGGGGTTGAAGGCTTGCCAGAATTCGGGGTTTACGTGCCGCGCGGTATCAATGCGGAACCCGTCAATCCCGAAACGGTCGATCCAGCTGCCATAAATCTCGATCATTCCCGCAATGACGCGCGGGTCTCCGGTCGCCAGATCGTCAAGTCCGACGAAGTCGCCATAGATGCTGCTCTCGCCAAAAAAGGTCGAATTGCCGCGGTTGTGATAATATTGTGGGTCGTTGAGCCAAGTCGGCACTTTGATATTGCGCTCAGCCGCCGGAACGAACGGCACATAGGCCTGGTCGGGGAAATCGGCGATCGACCGATAGGGAAAATTTGCTTCGCGCCCGTCCGTGTACTGGATGACGTCGGCGGTATGGTTGGCAATGATGTCCATATAGACCTTCATCCCGCGCGCATGCGCAGCGTCGACGAAGGCGCGGAATTCTGCTTCGGTGCCAAAATGCGGGTCGACTGTGGTGAAATCGGTGACCCAATAACCGTGATAGCCAGCGCTTTCCTCTCCCGGCCCACCCTGCACCGGCTTGTTCCTGAATATGGGCGCAAACCAGATCGCGGTGACACCCAGGCCCTGAATATAGTCCAGCCGGCTGGTCAGCCCGGCAAGGTCCCCGCCGTGGTAAAAACCCTTGTGCGTGGGATCAAAGCCGTTCGCCAGCCGACCGCCGGCGATGCCGCCGCGATCGTTCGACGGGTCGCCATTTTCGAACCGGTCCGGCAGCACGAAATAGATGACTTCGTCGGAGGGCAAGCGCGCACGGAGCGCGTCGAGCGAGGCGGTCGTGGCGTGAGGGGTGGTGGCCGCCGGCGCAGTTTGCGCAACGGCACAGGCGCTGTTTGTCGCCATGGCCAGTGCCATCAATCCTAAAGCGAAATGTCGGCGGATCATGCGGCATACTCCTGTGCACGGCAGTATTGGTCAATATAGGCACCATGTTGCGGCATCGCGACGACGCTGGACGCGACCGAGCGGCGGTTGGTGTCAAGGAAGTCGGTAAGCGCAGCTTCGCCAATTGCATTGGCCAGCGGGTGATAGGCGTCTGGCATCACGCCTTGGCCGATCAGCACCTGTTGCCACGCCCATTCGGTGAACAATTCCTGATCCACCCGGTCAATGCGCCCCGAAGCCTGAAACAGCGCTATGCGGTCAGCCAGCCGGTCCGGAAGCGGTTCGGCGCGACGTTCCCGCCAAAATGGTTCATCGCGGCCATTCGCCCAATAATGGAGGATGATGAAATCGCGGATCAGCTCCATTTCGCGCGCGGCGTCGGCATTGAACGCGTCGCGCTCGACCGGTCTGCTGTCAACGCGGGGAAACCGCTGCAACAGCCGTTCGATACCCGATTGGATCAGGTGGATGCTGGTTGATTCCAGCGGTTCAAGAAATCCCGAAGACAGGCCGATGGCAACGACATTGCCGACCCAGCATTGCACGCGCCGGCCGGCGGCAAAGCGCAACTGGCGCGGTTCGGCCAGCGCCGCGCCCGGCAAGTTGGCCAGCAGCATGCTTTGCGCCGCATCGTCGGTCATATGTGCGCTGGAATAGACGATGCCGTTGCCGACGCGATGTTGCAGCGGAATCTGCCACTGCCAACCCGCCTGACGGGCGATGGACCTGGTATAGGGCCGGGGCGGTCCGTCGCCGCCGCTGGGGGCAGCGATGGCGCGGTCGCATGGCAGCCAGCGGCTCCAATCCTCATAACCGACACCCATCGCCTGGCCGATCAGCAGGGCGGCAAACCCCGAACAATCGATATAGAGGTCGGCGTCGATCGTGGCCCCCGATTCCAGCGTCACGCCTGCTATGTCGCCATTGCACGGATTGCGTGCAATGGCGGTGATGCGCCCTTCGACGCGGCTTACACCCTTGCCCTCGGCATAGCGGCGCAG
>CAZAWL010000011.1:0-17148 GCA_964488705.1 uncultured Sphingopyxis sp. | reverse complement strand
AAAGATCGCCGCCGCTATCCATGTCGATCATTCGGCGCGGGTGCAGACGGTGCGCCGCCGCCGGAATGACATCTATTATGAACTGATAAGCGAGTTTCACCGGCTGACCGGGACGCCCGCCGTGATGAACACCAGTTTCAACCTGAAGGGCGAGGTCATCGTCAACACCGTGTTCGATGCCGTGCGCACCTTTTACACCTCCGGGCTCGACGCGCTGGTGATCGAGAATTTCGTCATCCGCAAATAGGGGGACGGGGGCAGGGCCGTTTCCCGCATGACAGGCCGCACTGACACGGCTAGGGCCGCTGCATGAGCGAAACTGCCGAATCCGCGCCGCACGGCAGGTCCGATCCCCGGTCCAACAGCCGGTTGGCGCGATGGTCGGGTTATCTCGCCGCCTATGGCGCTTCGACCGGCATCGTCCAGATTCTGGGCGCCGTTTCGACTTTCATCTACGTGCGATTGCTCGATACCGACCAATACGCGGTTTTGGCGCTGTGCCTGACCACGATGGCCTTTGTCGCACTGGTGTCCGACCTCGGCCTGACCGGTTCGCTGGTCTGGTTCCATCGCCGCTCGCTTCAGGAAGGGAGCGATTTCAGCCGCCACGTCGCCGCGGTCCGCCAGATGCGCCTATGGCTGTTTCCGCTGGCCGCAGGCGGCGCCGTCATCATCCTCATACTGATGTTTGCCCAGCGCGACCTGCTCGGCGTGGATGCCGCGCTGGCGCTGGCGGCATTGCTGATCGCCTGCGCTGTCCAATTGGACCTGTCGCTGCGTCAAACGGTGATGCGCATTCGCGGCGCTGCCAACCCGACCTATCTGGCCGATGTCCTGTCTGCGGCGCTGCGGGCGCTGACAGCGGCGGGGTTGATGCTGGCGGCTATCCATTTTTCGGCGCCGGTGATGGTCGGCGTCGCCGTCGGCGCGGTTGTCGCCAACCTGTTTTTGCGGCGGATTGAGGGAGGGTGGCCAGCAACGCCGATTTCGCCGCGGTTGCGCCGTGACGTGCTGGCCTATGTCCTGCCGACGACGCCGGCGGTGCTGTTGTTCGCGATGAATGACCTTATCATCTATGGCATCGTCCTGATGACGACCGGGGCGACGGTGGTCGCCAACATCTTTGCCCTAGGCCGGATCAGTGCGTTTCTTTCCGCGCTCGGCGGCATGTTCACGGTCGTCGTGTTGCCGCGGCTTGCCAATATGGCCCATGGCGACACGATGTTGCGTCGCGGTTTTTTGATCGTCGGGCTGACGCTGGCTATATTGTTCCCGATTGGCGTCTGCATCCGCCATTTTCCCGACATTGCATTGCTGTTGGTCGGAGACCGCTATGCCCATTTGCAGGACGAGCTGTTCCTCAGCTTCCTGATCGCGGCCACTAATCTGATCGCTGCCAACGTCACGCAAATTAACCGGGCGATGGGTTGGGTGAGGGCAGAGCCGATCAAAGCCGTGCTGGTCCTTGCCTGGCTGTTGGGGCTGTTCCTGCTTGAGCCGGTGCGCGAAACCGGCGATGTGCTGTCACACTGGCTTTGGGTGTCGCTCGCTGGACTTGGCGTCACCTGCCTCATCACCGCGGCCGGGTTGCTGGTGCCAGATTTGGTTCGCGCGCGTCGGCGCGACATTGATGAGCAGATTGCCTGACAGGCTCGATGGGGAAGGCGGATTGCAATGGGTCTGGGTGGAATGATGCGCGCGGTGGCGGGCCGGTTTGGTTACCGCTTTGACCGGATCAGCGTACAAAGATTCGGCATCGACCCCCTCGTCGACGTTCAACGGTTGGCGGCGCGCTTTGCCATGCCGGTCCGAAGCATTTTCGATGTCGGCGCCAATGCCGGTCAGACGGCGATCGCCTGTCGCGATGCCTTTCCCGGCGCGCAGATTACCTGTTTCGAACCGGTGCCGGAAACCTTTGCCGCTCTGCAATCCACCATTGCGTCATTGGGTCGCGTGGCTGCGCATAATATGGCGCTGAGCGACCGACAGGGTCACGCCCGCATTCACACCTATGACAGTTCTCTGGTGGCAAGTCTCGAAGCTGACGCGCCCTTTACGCAGGGGCGGGTCGCGCATGAAATTGACGTGACGCTCGATACGCTCGACCAATTTTGTTCGGCGCACGACGTGGCGCGGATCGACCTGCTCAAGATTGATACCGAAGGGCATGATATTGCGGTGCTACGCGGCGGGCGGGGGATGCTGGCGGCGGGGCGGATCGGCTTTGTCCTGACCGAGTTCAATCGTCTGTCAGCCGATGATGCGCCCGGGTCATTGGCAGCGATCGACGCGCTGCTATCGAGCCATCATTATCATTTTGTCGGCTGTTATATTGACGAGGTTGTGGTCCGCGAAACGCCATTCGTGGTTGGCAACGCCTTGTTCGTGCGTTTGCGCGGGGGCGCTGCGTGAACCGACCAATTACGATGGCCAAATGGTGAACCGGGGTCTGGAGACTATAGGCGGTATGCCGATCCGCGCAGTGTTCGGGGCATGGGTATGGCGGTCCGGGCTGGCGCCCCATACCGATTCGCGATATTGGGCCGGCTGCGGCTTTGGTTGACTGCGGCAATCATCTATTTGACAATGTTGCTGGCAACCAGTTTGACAGGTCTGGTCGCTCCGCGACTGTTGCACAATCAGCGCGACTGAGGCCGAATGACTATTTTGAGCAATGTACCGCCAACACCCGCAGCCGATTGGCCCGACCCCAGTGTCTTTGAAGCCCAACAATTCAGGCCCGACGCTGACGGGCACATTTTTCTGTTGCACGAGGACGAGATTCACGATCAGGCAGCCATGGCCGGATTGACCGTCGTGCGGCACGAATTGTTCAGCAACCCGCTGACCTGCGGTCATGTAAAGACTCATATGCTGCACAGGATTTTGCCGGTGGACTGGATCAGACGGGTCGAGCGCATGACGGCGCGGTTACCGCGCGGCATCGGGCGCTGGCTGAACGCCGCGTCGCTGACCGTGCTTCGCCCGAACAGGTCGCCTGCTGGCACAGGGATGACGCCATGACCGTACATGAAGATCAAGCCGCGCCCGACGATGGTCCCGACCCATGGACCGCATGGGTGTCGCTCGGCGTCGGGCTGATCGCGGCGTTGTTGCTGTTGCTGCATGCGCGCGACGCCTGGCTCATCAATCTCGAGGAAGCGGCCTATGGTCAGGAAACCGCCGGCTATGAGGGCGCGGGCAATATTCAGTGCCAAGGCGCTGCCACCCACCAGCGTTGCCTGACGACCTTTCGAGCCGATTCAGGCAGGCGCGCGGTGCTGTGGCTGGGCAACTCGCAACTCGCCGCCGTGAATCGCATTGGTCCGGGCGACCGCAATGCACCGGCCATCCTGCACGACGCTCTCCGGCCACGGGGCTTGCACCTTGTCGCCTATCAGATGCCCAATGCGAACCTGCCCGAACATCTGCTGACGATAGAGGCGGTCATTGGGGATTATCGCCCGGCGGCCATCATGCTGCCCGTGACTTATGACGACCTGCGCGAAGTGGGCGTGCGCGGCGACGTCGCTGCATTCGTCGATCAGACGCCTGGCCTGCGTGCACAACTGGCGCAGCGCGGATATGGCCGCGCGATCCTGGCGCAACTCGGCAATGCGGCTGCCGGCCCCGCCGGTGCCCACCACGACCCCAAATCCATCCGCCCCGTTGTCGAGGATGCGATTGTGGAGACGTTGGAGCAACATTCGACGTTGTGGGAAAAGCGCAACAGCCTGCGCGGCATGCTCGGCTTTGCCATCCACACGCTGCGCAACAAGGTGCTGGGGATCAACTCGCAGACCAAAAGACCCGTCAACCCGACCTTGTACCGGGACCGGATGGCGATGCTGGCCGAGGCGGTCGCGAGCCTGCGCGCGCGCGGTATCGACGTGCTGCTCTATGTCCCGCCTTACCGGCAGAACGTGCCCGGCCCCTATGTCGAAGCCGATTACCAACAGTTCAAGCGGGATCTTGCGGCCATTGCACGGGCCAATGGTGCACGTTTCGCGGATATTGACGGCGTCGTGCCCGGCCCGGAATGGGGGATGGTCACCGACAGCCTGTTCGGCTTTCGCGAATATGACTTCATGCACTTTACCGGCGCTGGTCATCGGCGGCTGGCTGCCGCCTTGAACGGCGAACTGACGGCGATGGGGTACTGAAATGCTGTTCAATTCGGTAACCTATGTGTTTGTCTTTCTGCCGCTCGTCTTCATTCTCTATTGGATGGTGCGTGGGCGCTGGCGGCTCAGTCTGCTGGTTTTGTCCAGCGTCATTTTCTACGGCTTTTGGCGGGTCGAGTTTCTGCCGCTGATGTTTGCCAGCGCGCTGGTCGATTATTGGCTAGCCCTCGCCATCGACAGGGCCGAGGAGCAGGGCAGACGAAAGCGGTTGATGCAGCTCAGCCTGCTGTTCAACCTGGGCGTGCTGGGTTTTTTCAAATACCTCATCTTCTTCAAGGACAGCCTGTGGTCGTTGGCGGAGGCGCTCGGCTATCAGCCCGGGGTGGTGGAGCTCAACATCATCCTGCCCTTGGGTATCAGTTTTTATATATTTCAGACAATGAGTTACACTATCGACGTGTATCGGCGCGACATCCGGCCGGAACGCGACCTGCTGACCTATATGAGTTTCGTCACCTTTTTCCCGCATCTCGTGGCCGGACCGATCATGCGGCCGCATGTCCTGATACCGCAGTTGCGCGAGCCACCGCCATTCCGTTGGCGCAACGTCCGCATCGGCATTGAAAGGATAGTGGCCGGCCTGTTCCTCAAGGTCGCGCTGGCCGACACGGTCGCAGGCTTTGTGAATGATGGCTTTGCGCAACCGGTGGCGAGCCTCACCGCGATTGACAGCTGGACTCTCGCCTTCCTCTTCGGGTTTCAGATTTTCTTCGATTTCGCCGGTTACAGCGCCATCGCCATCGGTTCGGCATTGATGCTGAGCATATTTGTGCCGGAAAATTTCAATTGGCCATATATGGCGACCTCGCCGCGGGAGTTCTGGAAACGCTGGCACATTTCGCTGTCCACCTGGATCCGCGACTATCTCTATGTGCCGTTGATGGGCAATTACAAGGCGCAGGGTACCGGCGCCTGGGATACGTTTCAGGACAAGGGGGAAGTGCGATCCGAATGGCGCCGCACCTATGCGCTGTTCGCGACGTGGACGATCATGGGTTTGTGGCACGGTGCCAACTGGACCTTTGCGCTATGGGGCATCTACCATGCCGTGCTGATCTTTGCGCACCGGAAACTGGCGCCACTGACGCAATGGCGCGGTGCTGCGATGCCACGTTGGATGGCATGGGCACTCGCTCTGCCGTTCATGATGGCCGGCTGGATCCCGTTTCGTGCCCAGACACTGGGCGACAGTTTTGCCATGTGGGGCAAAATGGCCTGGCCGCTTGGCGATATGGGCCGGACGCTCGCCCCGAACAGCTATTTGCTGGCAGCGGTACTGGTTCTGGGCACGCTGGTCGTCTGGTGCGCCCGCGAGCTGCTGACACCGCGGCTGGCACTGAAATCGCCCATGCTGATGGCGACACGGACCCTCTATTTTGCAGTGCTGTTTGCGGTGGTGTTCGTGATGCTGCAGGCGCAGTCGCAGTTCATCTATTTTCAATTCTGACTGGACCGCTCCGCCCGTCTTAGCTTTCGATCCAGCTCCGCCGCGCGATCATCGCCAGCCATGCGCCGGTCAGCGTCGCCATGGCCGCAGTGCGCAGCGGATAGTCGACGACCGAGTGCATGGCAACGAGCACGACACACAGCATTGCGGCACGGGCACGATGCGCATGCGGGCCATTGAAATCGAGCACCGATTGCACTTGGCGTCCGAACCAGAACAGCATCGCCAGCAGCAGCGCGAGGCCGAGCAGCCCCGTTTCCACGATCAATTCCAGCACATCACTGTGGGCATGGTTGGCATAGACATAGTTGACCGTCGCCGGGTTCTCATAGGCGCGATAGGTTGCGGCAAAACTGCCCAGGCCGGAACCGAGGGGCAGGTGGTCGCGCGCGACCACCATCGCTCTTGGATAAATGTCCTGCCGCGCCGTTCCCGCCTGCACCTCATGCGGGTTGGCGAGCGTGCCGCTGTTGGCGAGCAAGCCAAAGATGGCAACCGACGAAAGCACGGCAGTGCCCAGCCCCAACCAGATGGCGGTTCTGGAGATGCGGGTCTGGCGGTAAATGAACGGGCTGGCGGCGACGGCCACGACGCACAAAAGCTGCCCGGTGATGCTGTCGGTCAGCCAGGCCGCTGCGAGAAAGATCAGGTCGAGTAGAACGAGCACAGCCAGCATCGTGGTTCGCGCTGTCTTTGAGCTTTGCCGGTCCCTGTTGCCGGCCATAAAGGACGCCGACTGCACGATGGTCACCGTCATCAGCGTGGCGAGGTGGTTGGCGTTGGCAAAAAAACCGACGGCCAGGCCGCGATTGGTGACGTCGTAAAGATAGAGGGGAGAGTCGAGCCCGGTGACCACCTGAAAGATGCCGAGGACGGCGCTGGCCAAGCCAAAGAGGACCATAGTTGCCTGAATTTTCTGGTCGTTCTGGGCGTCCGCGCGAAAGGTGATGAGGGCCATCGCCGCGACGGGAAGGAACGACAATGCGCTCCATATCGTGTCGGCGGGAGCGAGCGAGATTGGCAGCCACGGCAGCGGCGCGCCGATCAGGGCAAATGCCTCCGCCACGCGTTCACGTCCGGGCAGGTTGGTCCAGAGCGCTGGCGGCAATGGCAGCAGGGTCAGGACGAGCAGGAACAGTGCCAGCATGGCGATGTTACGCAGACCGCGCCACGCGGCACTGGGCTGGGCGTCATCCTGCGGGCGAAAACAGACCACCGCGATAATCACGCCCAACGCAAGCATCTGGATGAGGAAATTACCGAGCTGGCCGGCGAGGCTGGCCCCACCCAAAAGCAGAACAAGCGTCAGAAAAGTTGCAGGCCAATACTGGGCCAAGCGCGATAAAATCACAATGTGTCGTCCATTCTCGGGGGGACTGATCGCCCGGGGGGCGTTCCGTGCAAGGGTGCGTCCGCGCCCCTTATGCGACCAGCGGCGGAGGGTAAAGCCCCGTTGCCCTAGGGCGCGGCGGCCGGTCGCTGCATCAAACTGCAAATGCGCCCTTCGGCACGGTGCGCCGGTGCGGCGTCGCCGGTCTGGACGAACCATTGCTCTGTCCCTTCCAGCCCGACGGCCGACAGGCAGCCGCTGTCATAGGCCAGCGTGTCGAGCCCGATACGGTTCCGGCGCAGCTCGACGGCGGGGGTGGGCGTGTGCCCGTGCACGACGACAACGCCGAAATCACGATCGTCACCGGTAAATTTGTCACGAATCCACAGCATGTCGTGGTCGGTTTGTTCATCCAATGGAGTGCCGGGCGCGATGCCAGCATGGACAAACAAATAGTCGCCGATGCGCAGCGACAGGGGCAGTGACCGCAAAAGGGCGATGTGCGAGGCAGGCACGCGCTGCTGCATCATGGCAATGACCGATGCGTCGCGCCGTTCGATGACCTCGGCCGCGATGCCATAGCTCTCCAGCGTTTCCCAGCCGCCATAGCGCAGCCACGGGCGCAGGGCGTCGAGCGACCCTTCATAGGCCGACAGCATATAGTCCTCATGGTTGCCGAGGAGGAGGTGCGGCGTCCCGAATCCGGGGGAAAAGCTCAACAGAAGGCCGAGCAGCCCGGCGCTGTCCGGGCCGCGATCAACATAATCCCCCAGCAATATCACGTCGACTTCGGCTGCGGGCCGGGACGCGTTGTCTGCTTCAATCAGCCGCATCAGCTCCACGAACAGATCGAGCCGGCCGTGGATATCGCCCACGGCATAGGCGCGCCGGCCGGGCGGCATAGCGGCAGGCCGCCAACCGTCGGACGGCTTGCTGGATTTGAACAGCCGGGCAATCATGTCGCAGACGTCATCATTTCATCACGAAAAAGTGGGAAAGGGCGGTTCGGGGCACCGCTCGTCGAGCGCCGCTATGCTGGCAGTAGCCTGATGAATCAAGCCATTGCTTTGCATCTTGGAAATTGGACGAGATAGGATTAATGCGCGTGCTACCTCATTGCTTTGCAGCGGGGTGCGGGGTGCTTTTTGGGGACATCGACCAACCATATGCTTGCAAAGCCCGCATTTCGGCTGGCGGTGATGAACACCCATCCGATCCAATATTTCGCGCCGCTGTACCGCTATATCAATCGCGAACCGGACATTGATGTCACCGCGCTTTACCTTTCCGACTTCAGCCTGATTGGCGGGACCGACCAGGAATTCGGGCGTGACATCACCTGGGATGTCGATCTGACCAGCGGCTATGCGATGGAGTTTTTGTCCGGGCGGGGTCAGCACAGCTTTCCCGCCGGTTTTTGGACTTATGTCTGTCCGACGCTCTGGCGGGTCATCCGCAAGGACCGGTTCGATGCCCTGTGGGTGCATGGCCATGGCTTTGCCGCCAACATCCTTGCCATCCTGATCGCCCGACTGCGCGGCATCCCCGTATTGATGCGCGCGGAAACGCATGCCGATGTGCGACAGGGGCGCTTCAAGCGCTGGGTGCGGCCGTTCCTCATGCGCCTGCTTTACGCCCAATGCGCGCAGATGTTGGCGATCGGCAGCAAGAATCGCGACTATTACCGCGCGCTCGGCATCGCGGATGAGCGGATATCATTGGTCCCCTATACGGTGGATAATGACCGCTTCGCCGAACAGGCCGATGCGGCGCGTCCGCAGGCGGACGCATTGCGAGCGAAATATGGAATCGCCCCCGATGTGCCCGTAATCCTGTTCGCCTCCAAGCTGAGCCAGCGCAAACGGGCGCAGGACCTGATCGCCGCCTATGCCGATTTGCGCGCGCGCGGCGTCAAATCCCATCTGCTGATTATCGGCAGCGGTGATTATGAGGGCGCGTTGCGCCAACAGGTAAACGATCTGGGATGCGACGGCGTCACATTTGGCGGCTTCGCCAACCAATCGGAATTGCCCGCGATCTACGCCGCCTGTGACGTGTTCGTCCTGCCGTCACAGGATGAAAATTGGGGCCTCATCATCAACGAAGTGGCCGCTGCCGGTATGCCGGTCGTCACCACCCACGAAGTAGGCTGCACGACCGATCTCGTGCGTGATGGCATCAATGGTTTCCTCTACGACACCGGCAATGTAGAACAATTGTCCCAAGCGCTGGAGAAAATCGTCAGCAACGCTGAATTACGCGCAAGCATGGCCGCACAATCCCGCGAAATCATGGGGAAATGGAGCTATGCGCAATGTCTTTCCGGCGTGCGTCTGGCGCTGGAACGAGTCGTGGATCGTGATGGTTGAACAATCAAATCCAGCCGTCATCGTCGCCAATCCGGGCCGACAGCATACCGACCATCTCGCCATCGCACTCCACCAACGTCAGCTCCTCTCCTGCTATTTTCACGGCGTGGCGGTGCGGCCGGCACTGGCCGCGATGTTTGACACAGCGCATGATTGTCACTGGCAGCGCTACCGGCTGGCAGTCGCTGCGGCCAACAAGTTTCTGACCGGGCCGCGCCGCGTTGCCTATGCGCACCGCATCTACCGGCATTTTGGTCGTGCGGTGGCGCGTCAGGCGAGGCACCTCCAGTGGAACGTGGCGCTGAGTGCCGAAAATTCGGCCTTGCCGCTGTTCGCAGTGGCGCAGCAGCGCGGCGCGCTCAAGATCATCGATGCCGCCAGCGTGCACCATAGCTGGCAGGCCAATGCCGACACAGCGGAACGCGCTGCGGTAAACGCCATAAAAGACCGCGAAATAGCGGCGGCAGACCATATTTTTACCTGCTCGACGCTGGCCCGCCAAAGCTATGTCGACGCGGGTTTCGATCCGGAACGGGTGCATGTCATGCCCCTGGGTGTCGACCTCGACGAATTTACCGACGTCGACAGCGGCCCGCGCACCGGCCCGATCAAGATGCTGTTCGTCGGCCGCGGTGACGTTGCCAAGGGTGTCGACGTTGTCGCCAGCGCGGCAGAGGCGTTGCGCTCGCAAGGGGTTGCCTTTTCGCTCGACTGCATCGGGCCCTTCGAGGGCGAGTGGGCTTCGCGGCTGGCACCTTATGCGACACTGCACGGCAAGGTTCCGCATGGCGAGCTGGCCCAATATTTCCGGCGGGCCGACCTGTTGCTGCATCCGTCCCGTTTCGATTCCTTTGGTCTCGTCGTCGCAGAATCGCTGGCGTCCGGGACGCCGGTCATGGTCAGCGACCGCACCGGTGCGCGCGATCTGGTTCAGGATGACGTCAATGGCTGGATATTGCCGACCGGCGCAGTTGGTGACTGGGTCGCGGCCATTGGTGGTTGTGCCTCGGCGGTCGAACGGGTGCGTTCTATGCGTTCGGCCAGTCGCGCATCGACGTCGCATTGTGGCTGGCCCGCCTATCATGAACGGGTGGCGGACAAGATTGCCGCGTTGACGCAATCATCGGCATTGACGGCATGACGGCGCCGCTGCGCGTCCTGCATGTCGTCCCGTCCTACATGCCGGCCATACGCTATGGCGGACCAATATATTCGGTGCACGGCTTGGCCAGCGCGACGGCGGCGCTGGGTCATGCGGTCGACGTGTTCACCACCAATGCCGACGGGCCGGGCCGGCTGGCCGTGCCGACCGACCGATTTGTAGAGCTGGACGGCGTGCAGGTCCGTTATTTCCCGTTGGGGTGGCCTGCCCGGCTGTTTCGTGCCCCGTCTATGGTTGCTGCGGCGCGTGAGCGCCTGTCAAGCTATGATATTGTGCACATCCATGCGCTTTTCCTCTGGCCGACCGCGCGCATGGCCGGATTGTGCAGGCAGATGGGCGTGCCCTATGTCGTGTCGCCTCGGGGCATGCTGGTCCGCGAATTATTCTCGCGACGATCCGGCCTCATCAAGGCGGCATGGATGCGCCTGTTTGACCGCCGCACGCTGGAACGCGCCAGTGCCATCCACTGGACGGCGGCGCGCGAGCGCGATGATGCGGCCGCATTTGGCTACGCCTTGCCGGCCGACCTGACCATCCCCAACGGGGTGAACCTCGCGGAATCCGACCCCGCGTCCGCCAGACCGCCCGCCGAAATGGCAGCATTTGCCGACGGGGGATTTCTATTGAGCCTTGGCCGCATCAACTGGAAAAAGAATCTGCCGGAACTGGTGCGGGCGGTTGCGCGGCTGGACAATGTGCGCCTCGTCATCGCGGGCAATGACGAGGATGGCGACGTTGCCGCCCTGCGTGCCGCCATGGCAGCCACAGGCGCGAGCGACCGCATCATGCTGATTGACCGTGCCGTGGTCGGGGCGGAAAAGCGTTGGCTCTATGACCATTGCGATGCTTTCATACTGCCCTCGATCTCCGAAAATTTCGGCAATGTTGCGGTCGAAGCAATGGCTGCCGGTGCGCCGGTGATCGTGACGGAGGGATGCGGCGTCGCCGAACATGTCCGGTCCGCGGGCGCAGGTGAGGTGACGAGCCCCGACGCTGAAGCGCTGGCGGCCGCCATCACGCGGCTCATGGGTGACCCGTTGCAGCGGGCCATGGCCGGCGCGCGCGGACGGACCTATGTCAACGACCATCTATCGTGGAACGCCGTTGCGCGCCGCATGGTCGATGGATACAGGTCTGTGCTATCGGCCCGCCATGCTTGATACCATCACACCTGTCATTTTGACGATGAATGAGGCGGCGAACCTGCCGCGGCTTCTCGCGTCGCTCGACTGGGCCCGCCGCATCGTCGTCGTCGACAGCGGCAGCACCGATGCAACGTTGGATATTGCCCGCGCCTACCCGCGCGTCGAGATTTTCCACCGCGCTTTCGACAACCACTGGCAGCAATGGCGCTTCGCCGTTCACGAAACGGGCATTGCAACGCCATGGGTATTGCGGCTCGACGCCGACTATATCGTTTCCGATCCGCTGAAGGAGGCGATGGCCGGTTTGCACCCGGGCGCCGACATCGCCGCCTATCGTATCGATTTTCGCTACGCGATCTGGGGGCGGGCGCTACGATCCTCGCTTTATCCGTCGAATACTGTCCTGTTCCGGCCAGAGGCGATGGAGATTATCGAGAATGGCCATACGGAGGGGTGGCGGCCAAAAGGGCAGGTCGCACACCTCGACGGCGTGATCATCCACGACGACCGCAAACCGGTCGAGAGCTTTGTTGCATCACAATTGCGCTATATGCGGCACGAAGCGAAGGCGACCGAGGGCGGCAAGGCCGGTATGGCGGCCTGGTTGCGGCGACGGCCTCCGCTGATGCCCATCGTCACATTATTTTATTGTCTGATCGGCAAGGGCCTCATCTTTGGGGGGCGTGCCGGCTGGTATTACACCATGCAGCGGACCTTGGCGGAGACAGTGCTGGCGTTGATCCTGCTCGACGACCGGATGCGCAGCGGTACCGAACGCGATTAGAGCCTGATCGTCTTTGTCCGAAGCGCAGAGCGCTTTGAATCGGGCTCCGTCCAAAGACGAGCATGGTCTAGGCGACCGCCACGTTCGAGCTGAGCGGCGGTGCGGACGGCGCACTATTGGGTGCAGACTGTTTGCGCGCGTCAGCCAGTTTGCCAGTCGCAAACACCACCCCCAGCAGCGTCCAATAATAGATGCCGGCCAGCGGATTGTTGACGATGAACAGGACGAGGTGGACGACAAAGAAAAATGCCGCCGCAAAACACAGACCGATGAAGAAGGGATCAGTGTGCCGCCGTGCGTAGCGGAGCGCGAGGACGACGGCATAGATGCGGATTGCGTAAGCGAACAGAAATCCGAAGAAGCCAGTTTCCTGCATGATACGCGCCGATTCCAGCTCAAAAAACTGCCCGTCGAGCCAATAGGGGTAGGGCGACTGCATGATGGTACTAGCCGCATTGGAATTGGTGCCGAGACCGGTGCCGAACAGAGGTGAAACCTGAAAGGCGGAGAATGTCTCGGTGAACGGCGCGAGGATTCGCCCCAGGTTGGAGTCGGCATTTCCCGCGCGGAACAAGAGCGCTTCTGCCTGTGAACTGAACAATAGCAGGAACATCGCCGCCAACAGGAACGACACCACGATGATGCGGAAAAAGGCTGTGGGTGACATCAGGCCACGCACCGTCGATGCGGCGAACAGGAGGGGCAGGCCTGCCGCGAAAATGAAGATGGGCGTCCGCGACCCTGTCGTCATCGCAGCACCGATCGCAATAAGCGTGGCCAGATAGGCCCAGCGACGGTCAGCGGTCGACAGCCGGTCAGAAAAAATCAGCGCGAACATCGACGGAATGACCAGCACCAAATAGGTCACAAAACCGCCAATATAACTGAACGTGCTCGACGTGCGGACAAAGCCGTAGCGGAATTCGCCGGTGCCTTGTCCGAAATAGGAGCGTGCATCGACGGTCACATTGTCGAACGACAGCGTCTGGTTGATCCACGCGTCGCCGGGCTGGGTGAATTGGTACAAGCCGATGGCGCTCAGCAAAATCGTGATAAAAATCAACAGGCGGATAAAGCCATAGAGCGATCGCTCGCTGGTGATGATGGCGGGAATGATAAAGGCCAGAGGGATGTAGGTGAGGTGGTTTTTGAGCCCCACAAACGATAGCAGCACGGAGGGTGCCTCGGGGTTGAACAGCAACAAAAACAGAAAAATAGTGGAAATGATAATCATGCCGAGCATGATCGGGTCGACATATTGCGCAGGCTTGGCCTTGCGCATTTCCAACATGAAACCGAGATAGGCGGCGATGAGGACAAAATCCTTTGCAATGTAGATGACCCCTTGCGCCTGCGGGAAACCCCACTTTCGCACAGCGCCTTCGAACAACGCCCAGATCAGCACCGCGGGGATCACCCAACGCCATTTGCGCACGCACAGCATTGCACCGAGCAGGGCGACGGGCACCATCAGGATCAATATCGGCGTCATCGGTGCAGCACTGCCTCTGGCCGCGCCGCTGCCATCTCGGCGAAACGGGCGGCTTGTTCATTCAATCCATGGGTTTGGTACCATCCCATGACCTCGGCCCGCATAGTGTTTTCATCCTGACCCGTCCAGTCGAGGGCGGATGCTTTGGGCGAAAGCGCAACATAATGTCGCCCAGCGACCAGACCGTCCTGCGGCGCGCCGTCGCCGACAATGCAGACCGGGATAACACCGTTGGCCGCATAGGCAGCGAACAAGGTCGATTTGGCGAGCGGCATGGCGCCATAATCGATCAACCCGTGACGGCATCCGTTCAATTGTTCGGCGACCTGTTCGGCCGGCAAGCGTCCGAGAGTTGTCACCGGCGTTCCGTCAATCTGCTCGGGCGGCGCAACGCTGCGCTGGCCGATGTCGATGATCCGTTCGGCGCCCGTCATGGCGATCGCCATGCGCACATGATCAAGCCGTTGCTGATAGATGACGGCGGCCGCATTGCCGCGGGCAAATATCGCCAGCTGGCGCGGGCGCTGGCGGGTATGTGTGTCGCCCCGCGCTTCGCCGATCGTGGAAAAGACAGGCAGCGTCAGAATTTCGGCGTCCGCGCGGGCGGTGCGGAGCCAGCGCCCATAATTGTCATTGGTGGTGACGAGGTGGTCACAACACCGCGCTGCACGGCGCACAAATGCTTTCTGTAACAGTCCGGTCCAAAAGCTGCGACGATGGACAGGGCCTGTCGCAAACAGTTCGTGAAAGACGCCGATGATACCGACGGCCGGTTGCTGGCGTCGCACTGTTTCCAGGGCGCGGGCCAGCCAGAACGGCGCCCCTGTGCGGGCATAGCCATAGCCGGCAAAGTGGATGATGAGTGCCGTTCCCGGGCGTTCTGTGGTCAGCGACAAAAGGGTGCTGGCCAGACATTGGCTGGAGCGTTCGGCCAGCGGAATCGTTGCAAACCCGTCCGCGACATCGGCCGTTCCATCATCGGGATTGACCACGACAAATCTGGTGTCGATGCCAGAGTGTTCGCGCATCGCGCCGGCCAGCATCGCGGCATAATCGCCAACTCCGTCCGGATGCACCGAGCGAAAGGGCAGGACGTGGATAAGGTCGGGGTAATCGGGCATCGCCGGGTTCAGGCCATGCCGTCGCGCCGCGCCTGTTCGGCCTCGATCAATCCGCGTACCAGCCCGTCAAAGTCGGTGCTGGCCTGCCAACCCAGCTCCGCCTTTGCCCGCGCGGGGTTGGCATAACTTTCCCGCAATTCGGCGGCGCGCATCAGGCTGGCGTCGGTTTTGACATGATCGCGCCATTCGAGCCCGACGGCGGCAAAGCATCGTTCGACAAAATCGGACAGCGCGTGGCTGCGTCCGGTTGCAATCACAAAATCCTCGGGCTTGTCGCGCTGCAGCATGCGCCACATGGCGTCGACATATTCCGGAGCCCACCCCCAGTCGCGAATAACGTCCAGATTGCCGAGGTGGAGCGGGGATGCGCCGCCGCGGCTAATGTCGACGGCTGCGCGCACCACTTTTTGCGTAACAAAACGCGCGGGGCGCAGCGGCGATTCGTGATTGAACAGGATGCCGGTGCAGGCATGCAGGCCATAGGCCTCGCGATAATTGGCAACCGTCCAGAATGCCGTGGCCTTGGCCAATCCATAGGGGCTGCGCGGGCGAAAGGCGCTATCCTCGTCGGCCGGTTCCGCCTCCGTCGTCGCACCGAAACATTCGGACGAGCCAGCCGAATAGATGCGAACCGGGTCGCTGCGGTGGCGCACCGCCTCCAACAGGTTCAGGGTGCCAAAGGCGATCGATTCAAGCGTTTCCATCGGCATGTCGAAAGACAGGCCTACCGAACTTTGCCCCGCCAAATTGTATATCTCGTCCGGCCGCACCTCGGCCAATATTTGCAATACACTCCGGAAATCCGTGAGCTGCATCGACCGCAATTCGACGTCGGACGCGATCTGCAACGATTCCAGATTGCCGAATCGCGTCATTTCGCGATCGCGCGAGGTGCCGACAACGCGATACCCCTTCTCCAGCAGCAGCTTTGCGAGATAGGCGCCGTCCTGGCCCGAAACGCCACATATGAGCGCGGTCGTCATGGCGTCTGCACCGGCCCCTCGTCCGGCTGCAGCGATGCATTGGTTGCAAAAACAGCCATATGTGGTGCCCCGCGATAGAGGTCGAGCCCGGACATGGGCAAGGTGTTCATCATGTGGACGCGCGAAAATTTGGCTCGCAACAGGTCGATGTCACGCGTCACCGAATAGCTGTAGAATATGCCATCACCTTCCGACCAGTGATACCCCTTGCCGCGTGTCATGACCCAGTCGAGCAGCGGCCAGAGCCCGAGCGCATGACAGCCCCTCTTGACCATGCGCACCATCGCGCTGCCTTGGCCGAAATTATTCGCGTCGGACAGGAAAACGCCGTGACGCGCGACGCGCACCATTTCGCGCACCGCCTGCGCATGGTCTTTGATGTGGTGCAGCACGGCAAAGGCGCACACCAGGTCGACACTATTGTCGGGCAAGTCGAGGGAAAGGGCGTTGCCATCGCGCAATTCGTCCGCGCTCAGCCCTTTGGCGTGACCGACAGCGCGCAGCGCGTCCACCGGCTCGATGCCCGTGACGGCGATGTCGGGATGGTCGGCTTTCACCTGAATCAGCACCCGACCGGTCCCCGACCCAATGTCGAGCAGCGATGAAAATCCGTAACGCCGGATCAACCCCGACATGAGCGCGAACGCAACCTCATGTTCTTCGGCTTCGAGGCCATGCATGCCGTCATAGGCCTGCGCCGTGGCGCGATAATAATCGCGCTGTGCCACTGTTTCAGCCGGTTCGACCGGCATATCAGGCGACCAGTTGCCGGAAATAGGCGATGGTCCGGTCCAACCCTTCTTCGAGCGGCACCGTCGGATCCCATCCCAGCGACGCCTTTGCGGTGCTGATATCGGGGCGACGCTGTTGCGGATCATCCGCCGGCAGCGGCAATTCGATGATCCGCGACCGGCTGCCGGTTTTGCGAATGACCAGCTCCGCCAGCTCCCGAATCGTGAATTCGACCGGATTGCCGAGATTGACGGGACCCGTCACGTCGGCGGGCGAGGCCATGAGCCGCAAAAAGCCCTCTACCAGATCATCGACATAGCAGAATGACCGGGTCTGGGCACCGGTGCCGAACACGGTGATGTCATTGCCCGACAGCGCCTGAATGATGAAGTTGGAGAC
>CAZAWL010000010.1:4049-17701 GCA_964488705.1 uncultured Sphingopyxis sp. | reverse complement strand
CTATTCTCCTCACTCTTTCCTAGCTCTGAACAATTCTGATCCACGTCACGGCCATGTGCTTAATGAGTCCTGACCCTAGCTCGCGCTCATTCTTCGGTGCGGACCAGCACCAGTTCGCCGATCAGCAGGAACAGGAAAAACGGCCCCCATGCAGCGAGCAGCGGCGGGTAGGCCCCCAGATTGCCCATCGCCAGCCCGAAATTGTCCGCCACGAAATAGGCAAAGCCCAGCCCCATGCCGATGATCGCGCGGACAAAGAGCTGGCCCGAGCGCGCGAGACCAAACCCCGCCACCGCGCCGAGCAGCGGCATCAAGATGGCGGACAGCGGGCCGCTGATCTTGTGATACAATTGTCCCTCCAGCACCTGCGTCGGCCGGCCGGCCTCGCGCAATTCGGTGATGGCGGATCGTAGGGCCGCAAAGTCCAGTTCATCCGCTTTGACATTGGCCAGCGTGAATCGGTCGGGGGGCACACCCCGCCCGGCGACCACGGTGCCCAGCTGGGTTACGGCACCGCTCGCCACGTCAAAACTGCGTGCGTTGGTCAATTGCCAGCCGTCTGCGCCATAGGTCGCGCCTTCGGCCCGCAGGATGCGCGTAATCCCGCCCGCTGACCGTTCGAATACGGCGACGCCTTCGAGCGTGGCGAGACTGCCCCGCCCGCGCACCCGCTCAGCATGGATCAAGGCGTCGTCGGACCGCACCCAGACGTTGGTGCGCACGCCGCTGTCCATCGGGATCGGCTCATATTCCGCCTTTTGCCATGCCGACAGCGTCGCCGTCGCGCGGGTGACGACGCGTTCGTTAAAGATAAAGCTGATACCGGCCACGAACAGGCTGGCGACGATCAGCGGCGCGAGGATCTGGTGCGCGCTCATCCCGCCGGACTTCATGGAGACGATTTCGCTGTTCTGGTTGAGCGTAACGAGCGTCACCAGCGTACCGAGCAGTACCGAAAAAGGCAGAAAGCGGGATGTGATTTGCGGCAGTCGCAATAATCCATAGCGCCACACATCGGCGTCGGTGTTGCCTGCCACGGCGAGGATCTTGCCGCTTTCACCCAGCAAGTCGAGCGTTTGCAGCACGATGACCAGCATGGCGAGGATCGCAAAACTGCGGACCAGGAACATGCGCGCGACGTACCAGCCCAGCGTGCGTGACGGGAAAAAGCTCGGCCCCTTCATGATGCCTGCGGCCCCAAGTCGCGGATCCACGGCAGGCGTCGCCACAATTTACCCAACGCCGCCGACAATTTTGCAAAGCCGCGCTCCAACGCCGCAATCGGCTGACCGCCCGGAACATAGGCGAGGGTGTAGAACATCCAGCCGGTCAGCGCGACAAAGGCAACGAACGGAATCCACAGCGCAAGGAAGGGGTCAATGCCCCCCAATGCGCCAAAATCCTCCGCATATTCGTTGATCTTGTGCTGCGTCACCAACATGATGATGGCGAGGAAGACGCCGAGCGCCGATGTGGATCGCTTGGGCGGGACGGCGAGGGCGATGGCCAGCAACGGCAACACCAGCATCGTCGCGACCTCTACCAGCCGGAAATGGAAATTGGCGCGGCTCTCCAACCGGGTGGCGAGTGGCGCGCTGCTGTCATTGCCGATGCGCACCAGTTCGGGAATTGTGCGTTCCCGATCCTGTCCGCCGCGGGTGCGAAACGCCTCTATCTTGGGCAGGTCGATCGGCAGGTCGTGCGATGTAAAGGTCAGCACCCGTGGCGTCGCAAAATTGGGCCCGTCATGCACCAACATGCCCTGTGTCAGGCGCAGCACGATGGTGTCCGGATCCCCCGTCGCCAAAAACTCTCCGGCGCGGGCATTGGCGCTGATCGTCTGACCGTTGGCGGCGCGCGCATGGGCAAAGATGCCGGTCAGTTGGCGACCCTCATCGCTGCTGCTTTCGACCCGCAGCGTCAGCCGCTGGCCGAGCGTCGCAAATTCGCCGACCTTGATCGATGCGCCGAGCGCACCGGAGCGCAGCTCAAAGCGCAGCCCCTCATAGGCATAGCGCGACAGCGGTTGCACAAAACCGACAATGGCGAGGTTGAGCAGAGCGAGGCCGATAGCATAGGCATAGGGCGCCTTGAGCAACTGGCCATAGCCCAGACCCACGGCACGCAGGACATCGATTTCCGACGACAATGCCAGACGGCGAAACGCCAGCAATATGCCCAGCGTCAGTCCGATCGGAATACCGAGCGACAAATATTCGGGCAACAGGTTGGCCAGCATGCGCCATATGACGCTGACCGGGCCGCCCTCAGTCGCCACAAATTCGAAAAGCCGCAGCATCTTTTCGAGGATCAGCAGCATCGCCGACAGGACCAGCGTGCCAATCAACGGCACCGCGATCAACTTCGCAATGTAGCGGTCAGTCGCCGTCCAAGAGAAGAATTTCAGCATGGGCGGAGCCGACCTAGCCCAAAGCGTTGGCGACCGAAAGGGCCGATTGCGTGCAAATATTGTCAGCAAAGGTTCAGTCCAGCGCCGCCTGTGCACCGCATCCTTACCCCATTTCTGCCGCAAATGGGGGCTATCTGATCTGACAGCATCAGGGGTGAAATGCGCGCGCAATGGGGGCAGGCGCGCAGCGACCAATGATACAGGAGCGTGATGATGAAAAAGCTTGCATGTCTTGCGGCAGCAGCAATCTCTTTGTCGGCGGGCTTGACCACGTCGGCGGCAGCCACACTCGGCCCGCATGCGGCGCGCTGCGACAATGGCGAAACGTCGGTTATCGTCAATGTCACCGGATTTAGCGCACGCAGCGGAACGGTGCGTGTCCAGCTATACCGTGCCGACCAGCGCACCATGTTTGAGCGACGCCAATGGTTGGCGCGGGTCGACGTACCGGTGACCCGGTCGGGCGATATGCCGATCTGTGTGCCGGTGTCGGCCGCCGGGCGCTATGTCGTTTCGGTCCGCCATGACGTTAACGGGAACGGCGATTCCGACCGCAGCGACGGCGGCGGCTTTTCCGGCAATCCCGACGTGAGCCTGATGGACATGATCTTGCGGCGAAAGCCCCGCGTCGAGCAGGTTGCCTTTAGCGTCGGCTCCGGCCCAGCCCGGCAGACGGTCATCCTGAACTATGTGCAGGGCACGCGGTTCGACCCCATCGCGCGAAGCCGCTAGGGACCGGCCGGTGGTCGCTGTTGCCCTGTTGTCGAATCCTCGATCAACGGGCAACCGCGCCTTGTTGCCGCGCATCCGCGCCTATTGTGCCGATCACCCTGATATTTTTCATTATGAGGTTGATCATGCCGACCAGATTGACGCCGCAGTGGCGTCGATTGCGCGGGTGCGACCACGCGTCATCGCCATCAATGGCGGCGACGGGACGGTTCAGGCGGCACTGACCGAAATATACGGCGGCGGCCATTTCGCCGACCAGGCACCGCCGCCGGTTGCCGTGCTGCCCAACGGCAAGACGAATTTGATTGCGCTCGACCTCGGCGCGACCGGCGACCCTATATTGGCGCTGGAGTCCATATTGGAGCGTGCTCGCGGCCCGATGGCCGGACATATTGTGGAACGCGGCCTGATCGCCCTCTCGAACAGTTCGACCAACCGGCCCGTGCTGGGCATGTTTTTGGGTGGCGCCGGTCTGGCCGATATCATTCTCTATTGCCGGCACCGGCTCTATCCGCTCGGTTTGCCCAACGGTCTGGCCCACGCGCTGGCCGCCATCCTCGCCATCGCGTCTCTCATTCCGGGTATCGGCCGCCATATCCGGCGACAGTCGACCCCGGTGACGGTGTCTTTGCATCGCGCGGGCGAATTGCGCGGCCGGTTTGCTGTGTTGATCGTCACGACGCTCGAACGGCTATTGTTCAACGCGCCGGCCGGTGACGGGCAGACGCACGGCGCGATGAAATTGCTGGCCGTCGATGCCGATCTCAAGTCAATTTTCGGCATGTTGCGCGTCGGGCTTTTTGGTCGGCTCGGCCACACGCAGGCTGCCGGTCTGCATTTCCAGCATGGCGACACGATTTCGATCGAGGGTGAAGGATCGAGCGTGATCCTTGACGGCGAGTTGTTCGAAACGACGCAGGGGCACCCCATCCTCCTACAGGCAACGGCGCCGGTGCCCTTTCTCAGACTCGCTGCCTGAGAGCGCGGGCGATGACGGCAGCGGGGCTGGATTCACTGCGCGCGTTGGTGCGGGCGGAACAGTCCATCGCCTGTCAGGACCGGGTATCGGACATGGCGCGCGCTATCGCGGATCGCCACCCTGGCGCGCGAGCCGTCATCTTTTACGGGTCTTGCCTGCGCGAAGCGCGGCTCGACGGGCTGATGCTCGATTTTTATGTGATCGTTGATGATTATCGCCGGGCCTATGGCCAGCGGTGGCTGGCATTGGCCAACCGGCTGATTCCGCCCAACGTCTTTCCCTTTGCCGCCGGCGGGCTCAGCGCGAAATATGCGGTGCTGGACTGTGCCGACCTTGCCCGTGAAACGTCGCTGGATGCTGGCAGTGTGTCGGTCTGGGCGCGTTTTGCGCAGCCGACCCGGATAGCCTGGCATGACGGACCCGATGCCGTAGCGATGGTGACTGACGCGATGGCAAATGCCGGGCTGACGCTGTTCCGCCGGACGCTGCCGATGCTCGATGCCGGCCAGTCGGGCTTGGTCGAGGCGGTGTGGCGCCGCGGCTTTGCGCTGACCTATGCGGCAGAATTGCGGGCAGAGCGAACCACCCGTTCGGCCGATATCGTTAGTGCTGACGCGGACCGGTACCGGCGCTTTGGTACAGCGATCCTTGACGTGGTTCGTGCCGACAGCAACCCGATCAGCTCGTCGGCGGCGGCGCGAAGCTGGCGCTGGCTGCAATCGAAAGGCAAGGCGCTGACGTTGGTCCGCCTCGCCAAGGCGAGCCTGACCTTTGCCGATGGCATCGACTATCTGGCGTGGAAGATAAACCGTCACGCGCGCACGCAGATTGTCATTACCGACTGGCAACGGCGACACCCGATTATCGCTGCCCTCTTGCTGTTGCCGCGTCTGTTGGGGCAAGGCGCTGTGAAATGAACGAATCCTTTGACCTTTGCGTAATTGGCGGCGGCATCAATGGTGCAGGGATAGCGCGCGACGCCGCGGGGCGGCAGGCCAGTGTCCTGTTGCTCGAACGCGGCGACTTGGCACAGGGTACGTCGAGCGCATCGACCAAGCTGATCCATGGCGGGCTGCGCTACCTCGAACATTACGAGTTTGGTCTGGTCCGCGAAGGATTGACCGAGCGGGAGCGGCTGTGGCGCATCGCGCCGCACATCATCCACCCCATGCGGTTTGTGTTGCCCCACCGGCCCGGCTTGCGGCCCAAATGGCTGCTGCGGCTCGGCCTGTTCCTGTATGACCATATCGGCGGGCGCAAACTCCTGCCGCCGACCCGGTCCATCCGGCTTGCCACGCACCCCGCCGGGGCCCCGCTCAAACCCGCATTCCAGCGTGGCTTTGAATATAGCGACGGTTGGGTCGATGATGCGCGCCTGGTCGTCTTGAATGCCCGCGACGCGGCAAATCGCGGTGCCACCGTCCTGACGCGGACGCAGGTGACGGGCCTCTCACGCGGCGGCGATGGCTGGACCATCACGACGGATCGCGGCGTTTTTCAGGCGCGTGCGATCATCAATGCGGCCGGCCCGTCGGTGCTGTCGCTGATCGGCCAGGCCGGCCTTGCGTCACAACATGCGCTACGTCTGGTGCGCGGGTCGCACATTGTCGTCAGAAAATTGTTCGACCACAATTACAGCTATTTTTTCCAGTTGCCCGACGGGCGCATTTTCTTTGCCATCCCCTATCAGCGTGATTTTACGCTGATCGGCACGACCGATCGCGACCACCCGGATGCGGCGACGCCACCACAGGCCAGCGCCGAAGAAATCGCCTATTTGTGTGATGGGGCCAACGGCTATTTCAAAACACAAATCAGCCCGGATGATGTTGTGTGGACCTATAGCGGGGTGCGCCCCCTGATCGAGGATGGGTCGGGCAAACCAGAGGCGGCCACCCGCGGCTATACGTTTGAGATTGATGGCGATGGACAGCATGCCCCGCCGATATTGTCCGTATTCGGGGGGAAAATTACCACCTTCCGACACCTTGCGGCGGCTGCTGTTGATGCAATGGGCGCGCTGGTGCCTGCGCTCAAAGGGAAGGATTGGACCGCGACCCAGCCATTGCCGGGCGGCGAATTCGCGGTGGACGGGCTGGATGCGCTGATCGGCGAGCTTGCGCGCGACTACCCGTTTCTGTCCGCCGACACCTGTGACCGGATCGGCCGCGCCTATGGCACCGACGCGCGGCGCTGGTTGGGCGACGCGCAGGCACTAAATGGTCTGGGCGCGCATTTCGGGGCGGGGTTGACCGGTGCAGAGGTCGATTACCTCATCGACAATGAATGGGCCTGCTGCGCAGAGGATATTGTCTGGCGACGATCAAAGCTGGGGTTGCGGCTGGATGCCGCGGCGATCGCGTCAATCGATGCGCATGTCGCCGACCGCCTGTCCCGGCGCGACACATAGGGGGGAGGGCGAGCGCATGGCCGGTGACATGATATTGGTGCTCGACGAAGGGACAACATCGACCCGGGCGATAGCTTACACCGCCGATGGCCGGGCGCAGGCGCAAAGCCAGCAAGAGCTGACGCAAATCTATCCACGCCCGGGCTGGGTTGAACATGACGCCACCGAAATCTGGCAAAAGACGCTCGCCTGCGCGCAGGCGGTGATTGCCGACATTGGCGGGGCTGATCGGCTGGCAGCTATCGGCATTACCAATCAACGCGAAACGGTGGTCGCCTGGGACAAGCGCAGCGGCGCCCCCATAGCCAACGCCATCGTCTGGCAGGACCGGCGGACCGCGCCCCAATGCGACGCGTTGCGCGCCGCCGATCATGAAACCGAGGTGCAGCGGCGCACCGGACTGCTGCTGGACCCCTATTTTTCCGGCACCAAAATGCGTTGGATCCACGACAATGTGCCCGATGCGCAGGCCATCGGCCCGCACCTCGCCTTTGGCACGATAGAAAGCTGGCTGGTATGGAACCTGACCGGCGGTGAGCATATTTCGGATGCGAGCAATGCCAGCCGGACGATGCTCTTGCCGCTGGCCTCGCGGGACTGGGACGCCGGCCTGGCCGACCTGTTGGGCGTGCCGACGGCTGCGCTGCCGCGCGTCTGCAATACCCACGGCATGCTGGCGCGGACCCGCCCCGACATATTTGGCCAATCGGTGCCAATCTGCGGTCTGATCGGTGACCAGCAATCGGCGACGGTAGGGCAGGGGTGCCTCGCCCCGGGTGAAACCAAGGCCACGTTCGGCACCGGCGCGTTCATCCTCACCAATATGGGTGCCACCATCCCCGCATCAGGTCACCGTTTGCTCGGTACCGTTTTGTGGCAGGACGATGCGGCGCGGCACTTTGCGATCGAAGGGTCGGTGTTCGTGGCCGGCAGCGCGATCAAATGGCTTCGCGATGGCCTGGGCCTGATTACTGACGCGACAGAGAGTGCGGCGCTGGCCCGATCGGTTGCGGATAATGGTGGCGTGGTGATGGTACCGGCGCTGGCCGGCCTCGGCGCCCCGCACTGGCGCGCGGACGCGACGGGCAGCATCAGCGGGCTGACGCTCGCTGCAACCCGTGCCCATATCGTGCGCGCCGCGCTCGAATCGATGGCCTATCAATGCCACGACCTCGCCGCCGCCTTTGCCGCCGATGGTGCGGGTTGGGACCGCCTGCGTATCGATGGCGGGATGAGCGGCAATGACTGGATGGCGCAGGATCTGGCGGATATCCTCGGCATTGTGGTCGAACGCCCGGCGGATATCGAAACCACGGCGTTGGGGGCCGCCATGCTGGCAGCGGTCGGATGCGGGATCTATCGTGACCTGTCTGATGCGGCGACGGCGATGCGCCCTGCGGCACACAGCTTTACGCCCCGCATGGACGGCGCCGTGCGCGAAGCGCGCCTGGCGCAATGGCAGCGCGCGATGGCAGCGACCTTGGGGGCCTGAACCGGTAAAAGCCTCATCCTTGGGCGGCGTTCAACGGTGTGTGGGCCATAAATGGTTGATGCACATTGCGGTGCGGTGCCAAAAGGTGCACTAATTCTGTATCAATCGGGTCAAACGCCCGCCTCCTTCTCAATGGGATGATCGATGACCCTGTCCAAAGCTGACCGCCGCCCCGCCACGCGCATACGCGACCGCGTCATTCGCGCCATGGGGCCCTGGGGCATGTTTCTGAAAGGGTTCATGAAGCACCCGGTCATGGTCGGGTCGATCATTCCATCCTCCCCCATACTTATCAATCACATGTTGTCGCGTGTCGATTGGGACAATACGCGTCTGGTCGTCGAATATGGGCCCGGCGTTGGCACCTATTGCCGACCGATGCTGGAACGGATGCGTGGTGACGCCACCTTGATCGCGATCGACACCAACCCCGATTTTATCGATTATCTGCGCCGAGAAATTGCGGACAGCCGGTTCAAGCCGGTGCTGGGTTCGGCCGCCGATGTCGAATCGATCATCGCCGCGCACGGCTTTGATCATGCCGACCAGATTCTGTCGGGCCTGCCATTTTCCACTTTGCCGGCTGGCGTCGGCCCGGCCATCGCGTCGGCAACGCACCGGGCGCTGCGCCCCGGCGGGACATTCATGGTGTATCAGTTCCGCAAACGCGCGCGCGATTTTCTGGAACCCCATTTTACCGATATCGCCAACGGCTTTGAATGGTGGACCGTGCCGCCATGCTACCTGTTCTGGGCTACCAAAGACCGCGACTGACGCGGCCATGCGCCTATTTCGCGGCGGGCAGGCCAAAATTGAGCCGACGCGTCACGCCATAATCGACTATGCCGACCGCGAACCATGCGAGGCTCCAACGGATACGGTTGAGCAGCGTTGACCGTTCGCGATGCAGTTCGGGCGTCACGTTGGTTGATTGCGCTGCCTGCGCGTCAATGATGGCGCGGATCGCGGCGGCAAAATGCGCGTCATGGACGTGCAGCATCAACTCCATATTCACATAGAGGCTTCGCATATCGAGGTTGGAGCTGCCGATCAGGACATGGTCGTCGATGACGATGATCTTGTTATGTAGTCGACACGGCTCAAATTCGGCGATGCGCGCGCCGCGCTTGAGCAAATAGCGATAGAGCAGCCGCGAGGCGCCGATGGTCGCGCTGTTGTCGCTATGCGCCGGCAGCACCGTGTCCAGCGTCCCGCCACGCGTGAGCACGCGGCCCAGCCGCCGAATGAACCCCGCGTTGGGAGAAAAATATGCAACCGAAATCGACAGATGCTGTGCGCCCGCCAGCAATGATCGCAACGTGCGCGCCCATGGCGACAGGCGCGCGGTCGGTCCGCCGATCAAGAGGCGGACCGGTCCGTCACCCGGGTCGAATCGAAAAATCAGGCGGCGCAGGGCCGAAAAGCGCGGGCGCGGCGCATCGATCCATCCGGCCAATTGGTTGAACCAGCGGACAAACATGTCGACCACCGGCCCGTTGATGACTAGTCCCATGTCCTGCCAGGCGGGCGGTGCATCGGCCGGCATGAAATAGGTGTCGTCGACATTGAACCCCCCGGTCACGACAATCTGGTCGTCCGCGATCAGCAATTTCTGGTGGTTGCGGATCAGATATCGTGGCGTCCAGCGGGTGCCGAACCAGCGGACCGATGCGCCCGCCGCGCGCAGCGGGTCGAAAAAAACATCCTGCGTCTCGTTCGAACCAAAGCTGTCGATCAGCATCTGCACAGCAACGCCGCGCGCGCACGCGGCGATCAGCGCGTCGCGCAGTCGCGTCCCCGACATATCGGGGCTGAAGGTATAATAGACGACCGACAATTTCTCGTCGGCCTTTTCGACGACAGCGATCAGGCGTTCCAGCCGGTCCGGGCCATGCGGCATCACGCGGATCATGTTGCCGCCAACCTCGTGCAACTGGCTGCGCGTCAGTAGGTGTTTGGCGTTCGGCATGGGTGACGTCATATTCCGGCAACGCTGCCAGCGATAGCCCGCACAGAGCAGAATCGTTGACTTTGGCATGTCGGCAGCTTATGCCGCCGGCTTTCCCGCATCGTCGGATGTCGCCTGAACAAAGGGAGCATGCCATATGGCACGCGTCACTGTAGAAGATTGCGTTGACAAGATTTCCAACCGGTTCGACCTGGTGCTGTTTTCGGCACAGCGCGCCCGTGAAATTTCCAAGGGTGCCGAACTGACGGTTGAGCGCGACCGCGACAAAAACCCCGTCGTTGCGCTGCGCGAGATCGCTGAAGAAACCATCCGCCCCAAGGATATCGAAGCGGCGCTGATCGGCAATCACCAAAAGGTGATGATCGACGACGACGACACGCCCGATGAAATCGGTTCGATCATGCGGTCAGCGGAGGCGCTTCGTCTGACAGCTGCGGCCCCGCCGCGTCCGACCGCCGGCATGGGCGATTATGACGGCTGATTGCGCGCTGGTGCGTCGCCAGATAATGTGACGCGCCGGATTTGACCGGAACGCCAAAACGGGTCGAGCAATGCTTCGACCCGTTTTGCGTTGCTGGACCCGATGGCGACGTGAAAATGGCTGTTAGCTAAGACGTCGGCAAATTGCACACCGGCGCTGCGACGGCTGTCGGCGAGTGCAACCTTGCCCCATTGTCCCAAAGCGGATTGCACGTCCGCGCGCAGCGCCGCGTTGATGCGCGCGTCATATCGCCCGTCATCGACGACGAGCGTGACACAGCCGCCTGAACGCAGCGCCCAATGGTCGGTGACCTGTTCCAGAACGGCGGCGTAGCGCGCGATGTCGTTGCGATCCGCGTTATCGGTGAAATAGGATTCGACGATATAGGCCTCGACCCCGGCCGCACACAGCAACTCGACCACGAACGCTCGTTCCGCCATGCTGATGCGGCTGCCCTTCAATTCGCCACGCAGGCCGAGCACCTGGCGCACCCGCGACATCGCGGCATGGGCTGCGTCGTCGCTCATCGAAAGCGATGCCATCAATACCACGCCGGCGCCCGTTCCGCCGGATTCGTCGCAATAAATCGGCATCGCCGACGCCCGACGGTCAGCTTTGCGGTGCCGCCCCGGCAAAGGGCTTTGGCCGCCGCCGCACTTGCGGGATCGACCCGGCATGACCGTCAAGCGGGCGCACATCGGTCGGTGTGCCGTCCGATTCGCGATCCAGCGGTTCGCCCGCCGCAACCCGTTTCACCTCGTCGCCCGACAATGTTTCAAATTCGAGCAGCGCCTGTGCAACACGATGCAGCTGTTCCTGATGATCGGTCAGAACGGTTTTGGCCCGGTCGTAACCGAAATCGACGATGCGACGGATTTCGGCATCGATCTTTTTGGCGGTTTCATCGGACATGTGCACGCGCTGCGACTGCGAATAGCCGAGGAAGGTTTCGCCCTGCGGTTCATGATATTGCAGCGGCCCCAGTTCGTCCGACATGCCCCACTGGGTCACCATGTCGCGCGCCAGCTGGGTCGCATATTGGATGTCGCCGCTCGCGCCTGACGATACCTTGTCATAGCCAAAGATGATTTCTTCGGCCACGCGCCCGCCCATGGACACGGCCAGATTGGCGTACATCTTGTCGCGGTGATAGCTGTAATTGTCCCGTTCTGGCAGGCGCATGACCATGCCCAGCGCCCGGCCGCGCGGGATGATAGTGGCCTTGTGGATGGGGTCTGACGCCGGTTCGTGGATGGCGACGAGCGCGTGGCCGGCCTCGTGATAGGCGGTCATCCGCTTTTCATCCTCGGTCATCACCATCGACTGCCGCTCGGTGCCCATCATGACCTTGTCTTTGGCATCCTCAAATTCTGCCATGGCGACCAGCCGCTTGCCACGACGGGCGGCGAGCAGCGCCGCTTCATTGGTCAGGTTGGCGAGGTCCGCGCCCGAAAAGCCGGGTGTGCCGCGCGCAACGACCCGCAGGTCGACGTCGGGTGCCAGCGGTTTGTTGCGCGTGTGCACTTGCAGGATCTTGATGCGGCCTTCGATGTCGGGCCGTGGCACGACGACCTGACGGTCAAAGCGGCCGGGGCGCAACAGCGCGGGGTCCAGAACGTCAGGGCGGTTGGTTGCCGCAATGATGATGATGCCTTCATTGGCTTCGAAGCCGTCCATCTCGACGAGCAGCTGGTTGAGCGTCTGTTCGCGCTCGTCATTGCCGTTGCCCAGACCCGCCCCGCGGTGACGCCCGACGGCGTCGATTTCGTCGATAAAGACGATGCAGGGTGCCGATTTCTTGGCCTGTTCGAACATGTCGCGCACTCGGCTGGCGCCGACGCCGACAAACATTTCGACAAAGTCCGATCCGGAGATGGTAAAGAAGGGCACGCCTGCTTCGCCAGCAATGGCGCGGGCGAGCAATGTTTTGCCGGTGCCGGGCGAACCGACCAGCAAGGCACCCTTGGGGATGGAGCCGCCAAGGCGTGAAAACTTGGTTGGGTCCTTCAGGAATTCGACAATTTCTTCGAGCTCCTCGCGCGCTTCCTCGATGCCGGCGACGTCGTCAAAGGTGACGCGGCCCGACCGTTCGGTCAGCAATTTGGCCTTGGATTTGCCAAAGCCCATGGCGCCGCCGCCGCTATTTTTTTGCACCTGGCGAAAGATAAAGATGCCAAGGCCGATCATCAGCGCAAAGGGCAAGATTTGCAGCAACAGCCAGGCCCAGACATTGGGCTGTTCGGTTGCACGGCCGTCATAGGGCACATTTTTCTCTGACAGCAGCTTGGTCAGATCGGCGTCGCGCACCGGGTTGGTGACGAATGTTTCGCCGTTGCTGAGCGTGCCAGTGATGCGCGTGTCGCTGAGTTCCACCTTGGTCACGCTGCCGTCGGCGACGCGCGCCTTGAACTCGGAATAGGGGAGCTGACGCCCGGCGGTCGACCCGCCGCCGACCATCGACGCGACCATGAGCATCCCCAGAATGATGGCGGCCCAGATCAACAGGCTCTTTAGCCAGGGGTTGCCCTGCGGTTGCTTGTCATCATTCACGTGCGGTTACTCCGGTCGTTCAGTCCATGCTATGTAGGCATGACCGCGCAGGGCGACAAGCACCTGCGCGGATTAGCGTGTCCGCCGCTTTGGCGCTGGCGACAGGATGATCGCGCCAGTGGAACCCTTGGTGATGGTGCAATCGCCCAGCATCGCTTTTTGATTGGCAGCGACCTGTGCGATGGCGCGGGTTAGCGCGTCGGCGCGCGGTGCAGGCCGGTCCGGTTCCAGCAGGTGTAGGCCATGCTCGACCAGCCGCCGGGCGAGCAGTGCGGGCAAGTCCGCCAGGTTGAGCGTGATGATGCCCGCTGCGCTGCTCAACCGGTCGTCGGCCAGTCGCTGAACCATCCAATCCAGTGCCTCCTCTGCATCCGCGAGCGCGCTTGCGGATGCGGATGCGGCGACAGCGTCGAGAACGTCCGTCCCGCCTAACATGGTCCGCATCCGCGCACGGTCAAATCGGGGGTCGGCATTGGACGGGTCTTCGACATAGGCCCAGTCCAATCGGTGCAGATAGTCCAGCAGCTGCGCCCTGCGCACCATCAAGAGTGGCCGCAGTACGCGACCCTGCCGGCGCCGGATGGCGCTTAATCCGCGCACGCCGCTGCCCCGGTTGAGGCGCATCAGCA
>CAZAWL010000010.1:0-3949 GCA_964488705.1 uncultured Sphingopyxis sp. | reverse complement strand
CAAAGGCGTCATGTGCCAGGGCGAGGAGGGCCATGCTGTCCGGCCCCCCGGATACGGCGATGCCAAAACGGTCCGTCGCGGTCGCCGTTGCGCCGATGATGGCGGACAGCGCTTCGACCAGCGTGGCCGCGCTGACGTCGGCGTCAGCAGCGCGCCGTGACACGGCCCTCTGCCACCCGATCCTTCAGCGACTGGCTGGCATCAGCGCCATAGACACGGTCAAATTCGTCAAAGGTCCGGCACGCGTCGGCGCGCCTATCGAGCTGGATCAGCGCCATGCCCATATAATAAACGCTGTCGGCCGCTCGCTCGCCGCGGGGGCGATTGCGGTAATTGTCGTAAAAGGCGCGCACGGCGAGGCTCGGCTGATCATTGTCCAGATAGGCGCGGCCCAGCAAATTGCCGGCATAGCTGGCGCGGCGATGCGTAGGGTGATTGTCCACCACGCGTTGCAGCTGTGTCTGTGCTTCGGGGTAAAGGCGTGCCTCCCACAGGCGGAACCCATAGATATAGGCGTCTTCCGCCGCGTTGCCCGTGGACGGCACCTCTATCGCCTCGACCCGGGCCCGACGCGCGGCGTTATTGGCGTTGGCCGCCGTTGGCGCCGGCGTTGGTGCGGGCGTCGCGCGGGCTGGCGGGCGTGTTGCGCTCGGCGTCGGGGTCGGCGCGGGCGATGCAGCCGGGCGGGTGGCGGGCGTCACCGCCGGTCGCACCGTGCCGGTTGCGGGGGTCGGGGTTGGGCTCGGCGCGGGCGATGCCTCCGTCGGCGCTGCGCTGGCCAGCGCGTCGATCCGCGTATTCAGCTCTGTGCGCAGCTGGGCGATACTGGCGGCGAGTTCGCGCTGCAGAAATTCCTGTTGTTCAACCTGTCCCGTCATGCGGGCCAATTGCGCTTCTATTGCGTCGATCCGGGCATTCAGGTCGCCAACCGGGCTTAACGGGTTGGCGGGCGTTGCCGGTGCTGCATCCTGCGGCTGGACTTCGGGGGTAAACAAGCCGTTGTCGGCGCCGGGGAACACCCGGCGCTGCACCGCGCGCAGTTCGCGTTCGATGCGGTCGATGCGCCGCGCCGTATTCTCGGCACTGTCCTGTGCGAACGCAGCAGGGGTCAGGAACGTCATGGCGATGGCGGCACTTGCCATCAGCAGCGGGCGAACGGTCATGGTGGCAGCTTTCATCAGCGCGGGCGCGGTGGCGGTGGGTTGGGGTTGATCGCCGGGGTAATCGGCGCAGCCGGGGCCGGGGTTGCCCCCGCACGCAGCCGCTGTGCCAGCGATGCGGTGTCGAGCCGCACACCGCTCACGACGGCATCGTCGGCACCAAGCTGGGGCAGGCGGTCATCCCCCAACAGGATGCGCAACGCCTGCGGACGTCCGGTGCGCAACAGCAAGCCGCGTTGTTCCGGCCTCAGCGTGTAAAACTCGCCGCCTTGCAATGTCAGGTCGAACTGACTGCGACCATTGGCGTCTTCGAGGCTGAACCAGACTTGAGAGCTGGCGGCGATGCGGACCACAACATCGTCGGCGATAGCGGGCGGTGGCGCGGCGGCGGGGGCGGTTGCCGGGGCGGTCGATGCCGGAGTGGTTGCCGCCGGGGTTTCGCTGCCGGACGGCCGCTCGGCGGCGACGTCGGGCTGCATCAGCATGAATTTCCAGACGAGATAGGCCACAACCATGGCCAATGCGATGGCTGCGGCTGTCCATGCCAGCGCCCTTGACGGGACGCGGCTGACGTCGACCGGTTCGTAGAGGCTGGGGCTCATACCCGCGTCGATAGGTTGTGCGCCCTGGGCGGCACGGATGTCGGCAACAATCGGGTTCGGGTCGAGGCCGAGTGCCCGCGCATAGCTGCGCGCAAAACCGGTGGCATAGGGGCCGGCCGGGAGTTCACTGACCGCATCGCGCTCCAAGGCGTCGAGCAGGCGTTCCGATATTTTGAGATTGCCGGCGATGTCGGCCAGCGATTTTCCCTGCGCCTCCCGCTCCGCTTTCAATGTCTGCCCGGCGGTCTTTGCGACCTGCTCAGGCTGTGGTGCGACCTCGTCCATCTTAACAGCAGCTCCCTCACTTCGCCCCGTTGCAGTTTGACCCTAGACCGCGTGCGATTTTGATTGAATCACAATCGCGGTCCAGTGTCCTTGTCTTCCGTGATTTGTGCGTTGCACGCATTCTGCCCCCGGACCGTTCGGTGTTTCCACCTCAACCGAAATCACTCTAGTGCCGCCCCCCAGCGGGCACAAGGCTTGGCGACGTTTAGCTGATCTCGACCGGACGTGTCATTCGCCCAGATCAACGCCATTTTCGGTGCCCCATTGTGCCAGCTGCTGGCGCATGTTGCTGCTGCCCCGGGCGACCATGTCGGTGACGACCGGTGTCAATTGGGCGATGTCGAGCGATCGAACCATGGCCTTGATCGGTCCGACGCCGACGGGCGTAATCGACAGCCGCCTTAGGCCAAGGCCGATCAGCGTCATCGCCTCCAGCGGCCGGCCGCCCATTTCCCCGCAAACCGTAACCGCCACCCGCGCCGCGTTGCATTGATCGATGACACGTTTCAGGAACCGCAGCACCGCAGGCGACAGCCAGTCATAACGGTCTGCCAGCCGCGGGTCGGCGCGGTCGGCGGCGAACAGGAATTGCGTCAGATCGTTGGTCCCGATCGATACAAAATCGACATGCGGCAACAGCAGATCGAGCGTTTCCGCCAGCGCCGGCACTTCGAGCATGACGCCATAATGAATGGCCTTGGGCAGCTTTTTGCCCTGCCGCGCCATCCACTCGCGCTGATCGACGATGATCGACCGGGCCTGTTCAAACTCCCAAGGTTCGCCGACCAGCGGGAACATGACGTGTAACGTGCGCCCCGCCGCCGCTTCGAGCAGCGCGCGTGCCTGTGCCTTCATCAAACCGTCGCGGGACAACGCAAGTCGAAGCCCGCGCCAGCCCATTGCCGGGTTTTCCTCGTCCGCATTGTCGTGGCGCATATAGGGCAGCGCCTTGTCGCCACCGATATCGACCGTCCGGAACACAACGGGACGGTTGCCAGCTCCGTCCAGCACATCGCGGTACAGGCGTTGCTGGCGCTCGCGCTGGGGCAGCGTTGCCGAAACCAGAAACTGGAACTCGGTCCGGAACAGCCCGATGCCGTCGGCGCCGGTCAGGTCCAGCGCGGCCACATCCTCCCGCAATCCGGCATTGATCATCACGGTCACGCGCTGTCCGTCGCGCGACAATGGCTCCTTGTCGCGCATGGCGGCAAATCGTTCGCGCCGCTTTTGTGACTGGCCCAGCTGCGCGTCGAACGCTTCCTTGGTCGCCGCGCTGGGGCGAATGTGGACGGCGGCCCGCCCGACATCGAGCAACAGCATGTCGCCTTCGTTGACCCGGTGGCGGATGTCCGCGACACGGCCAAGAACCGGCACGCCCATCGCCCGCGCGACGATGATGACATGCGCGGTCAGCGACCCTTCCTCCAGAATCACGCCCTTTAACCGGCGCCGGTCATATTCGAGCAATTCTGCCGGGCCGAGGTTGCGCGCAATGAGGATGGAGTCCTGTCGCAACCCCATTTGTGCAGCCGTGCTCACTTGCCCGGCGACGATCCGGATCAGCCGGTTCGACAGGTCCTCCAGATCATGCATGCGGTCACGCAGCAGCGGGTCGTCAATTTCCCGCATCCGCATGCGGGTGCGCTGTTGCACGCGTTCGATCGCGGCTTCGGCCGTCAGCCCGCTGTCGATGGCGGCATTGATCCGCCGCGACCACCCTTCGTCATAGGCGAACATTTTATAGGTTTCGAGCACCTCGTCATGCTCTCCGCCGCCGCCAAATTCGGCTTGGTTGGCCATGCGGTCGATTTGTTCGCGCATTTTGACGAAGGCGGAATAGACGCGGGCCCGTTCCACTTCGACATCGTCGGCGACCATATGTTCGATCTGGATGCGGGGCTG
>CAZAWL010000009.1:0-18091 GCA_964488705.1 uncultured Sphingopyxis sp. | reverse complement strand
GATGCGGGCATCAGGGTCGGTGTAGGGGCCGGACGTGTCATAGACGCGCACCGGCGCTTCGCCGCTCGACGGTTCGAGGTGGATTTCGCGCATCGCGACACGGCGTTCGCCGACATAGATTTTCTTGCTGCCGCGAATCGGGCCGGTGGTGACGGCAACCTGTTCGGTTCTGGCGGGGGCGTCGCCCATAACTTTCACTCCTCTTGCAGGAGCGCGAAGCCTGACGGACGACCGCTCCCTCCACCGGTATCAGCCGGATCAGGTTCAACGGGTCGCTGGGCGTAACACCAGCCTCTCAGTCGCCAATGGCCCAACCGCGCTGCCGCGCTAGGGCTGACTCCCCGGGGATGTTGCAACGATAAGCGGTGTGCAGCACAGTGTCCAGCATGGCAGCGCCTGGCGTCGAACCTATCCTCAGCGAAATCAGGGCGTGCACAGTGTGCGCGCCGCACCTGCCGCACGGACCACGGCCGATTGTGCAGGCCGGGCGCAGTGCGCGCATCCTCATCATCGGGCAGGCGCCGGGGTCACGGGTCCATGCATCGGGCACCCCGTGGGACGATGACAGCGGCGACCGGCTGCGGGGCTGGATCGGGCTCGACCCGGCGGCCTTTTATGACGCGGACAAGGTCGCGCTGATGCCGATGGGCTTTTGTTATCCAGGCAAGGGCGCGAGCGGTGACATGCCGCCACGACCGGAATGTGCGCCATTATGGCATGACCGGTTGCGCGCGGCCGTGCCCGAGGTGCGGCTGACGCTGTTGGTCGGGCAATATGCGCTGGCGCGTTATTGGCCGGCCCGGCCGGCGCGGTCGATGACCGACGCGGTGCGCGGCTTTGCCGACGCGCCGGACGGACTATTTCCGACCCCGCACCCCAGTTGGCGCGTCACTTTGTGGATGCGTAAAAACCCGTGGTACGAGGCGGAGGTTTTGCCGGTGCTACGGCAACGGGTGGCCGCCGCGCTCGCCTAGGGGCGCGGCCCAGGCGCCATCACTCTAGAGGCCGTGCGCCGAGAGGCTGGGCACATCATCCGGTCTGCGCCCTTGCGGCCAGAGGAACAGGCGCGCGTCGGCACCAATGGCGAGGTCGTTGATACTGGCAATCCGCCGCGCCATCAGGCCGTTTGCCGCGAATTCCCAATTTTCATTGCCATAGCTGCGCCACCATTGGCCGTCGTCATCATGCCATTCATAGGCAAATCGCACGGCGATACGATTGCCGTCATGCGCCCAGAGTTCCTTGATCAGGCGATAGTCATGTTCGCGTTGCCATTTTTCGGTCAGGAAGCGTTCAATGGCTGGCCGACCGGCCAGAAACCGGTCGCGATTGCGCCATTGGCTGTCGCTTGTGTAGGCGAGCGCGACGCGCGCGGGGTCGCGGCTGTTCCACCCATCTTCGGCGGCGCGGACTTTTTGCGCAGCGGTTTCGCGGGTGAAGGGCGGGAGCGGGGGACGGGTTTCCATGACGCGTCAGGCAAAGGGGGTGGCAAATTCGATGCGGATGCCGCCGGGCATTGCACAGATGAAATGCCGCGTGGCTGACCCGGGGCGGATCGGTTCGGGCGCGAATTCGACGGTGGCGGCCGGGTGCGTCTGAACCCGCGCATAGACGGTCGCCAGCGCCGCTTCGTCGGCAACGCGCAGCGCCAGATGATGCAGGCCGACCGTCTGTTTGCGGTCAAATGTGTTGGCCCGCGCAGGGTCGTTCACCTGCCACAGCGTCAACAGCGTGGTCCCGTCGCTGACAAAGCGTGACGGATAGTCGGGGTTGCCGCCAACATCGGTGAACCCCAATGTGACGCAAAAGAAATGGGTCGCCGATTCAAGGTCGGGGACGCTTAGGCCCACATGGTGGACCCCTTGGGTAAGGGCGTTGGTCATCGTCATGCTCCGTCAGACAGCGCGCGCAGTGCCGCGAGTTCGGCGCGCAACTGGGTGAGTTCGGTGTGGAGGGGCTGAATCGCGGCGGCGATTTCAGCCTCGGTAAAACGCGGCGTGATATGTTGCGGGCAATTCCAGTCGAAACCGACAATGTCGATGACATAGGCGCGTTCGGGCACCGCCTTATACCCCGTCGGCATCAGCGATGCCGCCAACGCGGGATCCGCCGCCAATGGCATGACGGTGGCCTCGCCCAATATCTTGAGCCGGCGCTGGTTGGGATAGTCCATGAGGAACAGCGACACGCGCGGTTCCGTCAGAATATTGGCGTTGCTGACATGTTGCCGGTTGCCGCGATAGTCGGCGAAACCCAGCCGGTTACCCGGCAACGGGCGCAGAAAGCCGGCCGGCCCGCCGCGATGCTGGACGTAGGGCCAGCCGTGGCTGGTGACGCTGGCGAGGTAAAAGCTGTCGCGCAGGGCGATAAAGTCGAGCTCGCGCTGCGTCAGTTGGTCAGGCGTGCCGTCGGCGGCTGCCTCCATCCGCGCATAGGATTCGCGCGAGCCGTCCTGCGCCTGGAGGTCGCGGGCGGTGTCGCTGAACAGGGTGTGGACATAGTTACGGGCCATCGGCGTTTCCTTCGTTGGCGCCGAAGTAGATGATTTCTTCAAGCGTGATAATTGGACAAAAACGAAAGATATTATTACGGAATATGTAATGGATAGGCTGGCAGCATATGCGACCTTTGTCGCGGTAGCGGAACGGTCCAGCTTTAGCGCGGCGGCGCGCGCGACTGGCCAGTCTGCGGTATCGGTGACGCGCCAGATTGCGGCGCTGGAGGCGCATCTGGGCCTGCGGCTGTTCCACCGGTCGACCAGAGCGGTGACCCTCACCGATGCCGGTGCCGTCATGTTGAACCACGCGCGCGCCATCGTTTCCGACGTCAGCGTGGCAGAGGCCGCAGTGCGCGGCGCGCAGGCTGTGCCGCAGGGGCAGTTGTACATTACGGCGCCGGTTACCTTCGGACGCCTCCACGTCCTGCCCGTGGTGGAGATGTTGCTGCGCGACCATCCGGCGCTGACCATCCGCCTGATGCTGGTCGACCGCAATGTCCGCATTGTCGAAGAAGGGATCGACGTTGCAATCCGCATCGGTCCGCTCGCCGATTCGTCGCTGCACGCAGTGCGCATCGGGTCGGTCGAGCAACGCATCGTCGCCAGCCCGGCCTATCTGGCGCGCAACGGCGTGCCGCAGCAGCCATGCGACCTGACCGCGCACATGATCATCGGCAACAGCGGGCCCCGCGCCGCCAGCGCGTGGCAATTTGGACCGAGCGCCGTAGAGGTCGAGCCGCGGCTCCTGGTCAACACGGTCGATAGCGCCATCGCCGCGGCGGAGGCGGGGATGGGGATAGCCAATCTGTTAAGTTACCAGGTCAGCGACGCCATTGATGCGGGGCGGCTGATTGCACTGTTTGCCGATGCGCCCGTCGATCGCTTGCCGGTCAGCCTGTTGTTCGCCGACCGTCAACGCGCCGGCGCGGCCTGCCGGTTGTTCATCGATGCGATGCGCGACCGTGCGGCCGTCCATGGCTGGTAGACCGCCCGATGCAATGCCGGGCCGGTCGGGTTTCGACCCATTCTCTGGTTGCGGGGATAGCCGACATCGAGTCATTGAGGGAACCGGACGTAAAGGCGTTGGAGGCAGATGATGCGGCCATTGGGACCGAAGCGTCCGCTGAGCAACGACGAGCTGGACTGGCAGCTGGCGGCGCTGCACTGGCTGGTGCTCGAAGATGATGGGCTTGAGCCGGTGCAATCCGGCTGTCTCGCATGCCCCGACGACGCCGACTTTGCCCCGAATGGAGTCACCGGCCACGCGCGGGCCGAGCAATTATTGGCGGCGGTGATGGCGGTTTCCGGCATGGGGGAGGGGTGGCCGACCCAGTTGGTGGCGCAGGCGCAGGCGCGCGGCTGGGTACAGGTCAACAGCATGGGCACCATCATCCCCGCGCCGGACGAGCAGAGCGCGGCGGGCACGTTTTCGATGCACATGCCCGATGCGGCGGTCGCGCCTGCCCGGCCCGTTGCCGTCATCACCTATGACCCGGCGCAGCTCGACGATGAGGCCGGACTGATTGCAACATTGGCGCATGAAGTCGCCCATTACCGGCTGGCGTATCGCACGCGCAGCTGGCCGGGTGGTGAGGATTTGCATGAGTATCTGACCGATTTGACGGCAGTTTTTCACGGCTTTGGCATTTTTCTGGCCAATAATGCACGCGACTATCACGCCGAACAATTGGGGGGTGGCGGCCACCAATGGCAATTTCGGGCGGCCGGTTACCTGTCCGAACGGGCGCTGGTGACGGCTCTGGTGCTGTGCGAGCGGCTTGCCGGGCGCGACCCGGCCACGGCACGGCGATACCTCAAACCCTATTTGCAAAAGGATCTCGATATCGCGGCCCGCTATTTCCGCGACAAGGATGTCGTCGCGTCCGTGATGGCCACCGACCTTGCGGATTATGGCGTGGACATGCTGTCCGACCAGTGACCCGCTATAGCTCCACTCGCGGCAGCGGCGCGGTGGGGATGCCGTCGGCAACGATGGCGGTCAGCGCGGCGAAGCATTCGCCGTCGATGGCGCTTCCAACCTCCCGCCGCATGATGTCGAGCGCTTGTTCGACCGGCATGGCGGCGCGATAGGGTCGGTCGGCGGTCAGCGCGTCAAAGAAATCGGCGACGCTGATGATACGCGTTTCGGTGGAGATGCTGCGGTCATCGAGCCCCAGCGGATAGCCTTTGCCGTCGAGCCTTTCATGATGGGCCCCCGCAATCGTGGCGAGGTCACGCAATACCGAGACGCGTGACAGGATGGCGGTCGTATGGCTGGCATGGCTTTGCATCAGCGCCCATTCGTCGGCGGCGAGCTTGCCCGGTTTTTCCAGAATGGCGCTGCTGATGCCGAGCTTGCCCACATCATGCAGCATGGCTGCACGGCGCAGGCGACGCCGCTGATCCGCCGCGATGCCGAGCCGCTGGCCGATGAGGTCGGTGAACAGGCCGACCCGGTCGCTATGTCCGCCGGTAAAGGGGCTCTTCGCGTCGATGACATGGCCAAATGCGGCAGCGATATCGTCGAGATAATCCTCATCCACCGGCATCCGCGCCTGTGCCGGTTCGAGCGCGAGCAGCCGCTGATCGATGTCATGCGCCCCCAGTTCGGCCCAGAATTGCGGGTCGCGGGCCAGATCATTGAGGATCGCGACCAGCGCCGGGTCGAGCCATGTGCCCGAGCGGGCATTGACCTCTGCCAGCGCCGCATCCGGCCCCATCGTCATGAAAAAGACGTCGCTGACCTGCGCCAGCAAGGCAATGCGCGAGAGGAGGGGGATGGCATCGCCCGCGACGCCGTGCGGCAGGCCGGAGCCGTCCCAATGTTCATCAAGGTTGGCGATGCCGTCTGCCACCGCATCCGAAAAGCGCAGGCGCCGGGCAATCGTCGCCCCCTGCGTACAGCGTGTATCGATAAAGCCTGTCAGGATCGGTGCGGCATTGGCGAGCAGGTGGTCGCGTGCGGCATCGCGCTGGGCATCGGCATGGCCGATACCGACCGATGCCTGAACAAAGTTGAGGAAGTCGGTGGCTTCGGGGCCGATGGTCTTGAACTGGTGCTTGAGCAGGCGGTCGTCGCCGAGGAACAGTTCTGCCACGCGCGCTGCATTGGACGAACAGCCCAGATCCTTGAGCATGATCGCGTAAAAACAGTCACCCAGATCGTCACCGGTCAGACCCAGTGCCATCGCGACATAGGTGCCAATCCATGCGGCGCGGACGCTGTGCCCGGCGGGCTGTCCCTCCGTCAGGTCGAGCGCGTAGGAAAAGGCGGCGAGAATTTCGGCACGGCTGGCACTGGCGTCGGTGACGACGGCAGCGTCGAAATGCTGGGCAAGCGGTTGAAACACCGTTTCTGGTCCATGCAGCGGTCGGGGGAAGTGCCCGACGCGACCATCTATGCCAGCTGCGGCTTGCCAAGCGGTTAATAGCTGTGCTTGGCAGGATGGAACGCCGACAGTAAACAGGTAGCATGGCTGAGCCCGAGATCCTGTCGCCGCCACCCGATATCGCCAGCGCCGAGGGCAAGGCGGCCTATCGTCGGGAGCTGTTGGGCGTGGCGCGCGGGTGGCGTTATGCCGGTCTGGCGCTGGTGACGGTGGCGCTCGGCCTGTTCCTCTATCCCCAATCCAGCGGGCGGACGATGATCGCCGGTGTTGGCGCCGAAACGCTGGGCTGGAGGGTGATGCTGGCGGGCTGGGCGTGCATGATCATGGGTATCGTGCAGCGCACGGCCTATCACCGGCGGCGGATGCGCGGTCAGTGACAGGCGGGCTGCCACCACCCGAACCGAAGCTGCTGGAACGCGCACGGCGCGGCGGCTGGCTGTTGCTCGCGGCGTCACTCGTCATGCTGGGCGGCTGGCGTTTTGGCGGATCGGGTATGTGGGCGCTGGCGACCGGCATCGGCTTTGCGATCGCCGGGCTGCTTGGCGTTATCAATGTGGCGCTGGTGCGGGGCCTGTATGGCGAACTGGCGCGGCGCAAAGCGGGCGACGATTAGCGCGCGCCATCGCCGATGAGTGTGAAGGGTGCCCATGCATTGGGGTGGGCCCATGTGTCGGTGGGCGAATCATGGCTGGTATCGGCGCGGATTTCGCGCATGGCACGCTGAAACGCCTCGGCGCGGGACAGGCCGGGGGTGTCGCGCTGAATCTCTATCGTGCGCACGGTGATGCGGGCGGCGACATCATCGCGCACCGGCCAGTGCGACGCGAGCAGCGTCTGTGCGCCAGCAAAGAAAAACGCCTGAGCGAGGCCGGACAGGCCGGGCGCCCCCTCGCTCCCGTCACCAGCCGCCGTGTTGCAGGCCGACAGGATGACCCATTCGGCATTGAGGTTGAGCGCCGCAATCTCTGACGATGTCAGCAGCCCGTCGTCCGCCTTGCTCGGCTTGCTCGGCGGCGTAAAGACGAGGCCGGGTTCGACGCCGATATTCGCCTCCCCCGCCATCAGCCCGTGGGTGGCCAGCGCCAATATCTGTGTTGCCGACAGGTCGCTGCTGCGGATGCTGAGCTCCGTCGCGGCTTCGCGCAGGCGGATCGCGTCGGCCGGTGCGGTGAGCGCGTCGCGCATGTTGGTCAGTTCGATCGCGGTGCCCGGCAAGCGGGCCAGTCGCAACAGCGCCGCAGGGTCGGCCAGCCGGGTGCCATCCGCCTCCAGATCATCGCGCATGATGTCGGAGGCGTCGACGACATCGCCGCGCGTCGCGCCACGACCGCCGCCGCGGGTCGCCGGCACGCCGTTAAGCAGGGGGTCGCCATAGCCGGCAAAGCTGTTGGCCGCCGGTGCCGGCGCGCCGGTCGAGGCGGCTGCTGCCCGGCGTTGCAATACCAGCGACTGGATGGTCGGAATCTGGATCAACGCATGGGCATCGGCGAACCATGACGTCGAGCGCAACGCCGCAGCGTCGCCATTTTTGCCCACCGGTGCCTCTGTCACCAACATACCAAAGGGCAGATTGGCCAAGGGGCCGGCCGCCACGATGAACAGGTGACGCCGGTCGCCCAGTATGTCGGCCATCGGCGCTACGAGTTGCTGGTGCAGGTCAAAGGCGATGTGGCGCGAAAAGGGATAACCGCCGCCCGATTCCTCCTGCCATTTGGCATCTTCGTCGATCGTGATCTCGACCGGCGCGCCAACGTCATAGAGCAGCCTGCGCACCTGATCGGCAAGCTCCGCAGTGCGGATATCGGCCCGCTGCCAGGACGAAGCGGTCCGGGTGATCGCCACCAAATGCGTGCCAAATTCGGTGGGGACGATCAGCAGGATGGCTTCGTCATCGGCCAAGGTCGCCTGAATGGCGGCGGCATCCACCGCCTCCGGGCGGATCAGCGAGAAATATTCGGGGAAGCGGGCGCGGATCCGCGCATCGACGCCAGCCAGATCGGAGCTGGCGCTGTCACGCTGTTGTTCGAGCGTGGCGCGACGTTGCCGCGACTCCGCATCATCCGCCTCACCCAAGGATGTGACATAGGCGGCCGTGGTCGACTGCACGACCTTTTCGAGCGATTCACGTTCGCGCACCAGATCGCCCAGATCAGGGTCGCGCGATTCGGCCACGCGCCGCGCGGCGGTTTGCAGCACCGCCTGATCGGCCCCGCCCGCCATCGCATTTTGCAGCGCTTCGAGAGCGGGCGCGACGCTCGCGTCATCCTTGCCGGTTCGCGCCTGCCACAGCGCGTCGGCATAGAGCGTCAGGCGCGGCGCCGACTGCCGGAACAATCCGCCGTCGCTGACACCGTCGAAATCCTCCGCCAGGTCGGCCTGACGGCGCAGGCGCAGCGCATCGGCGATCATCCGCGCGGGCTCGATCGCGTCGCCGGCACGGTCCGGCATGCGCAACCGCATATTGGCCAGCGCCGTGGCATAATAGAGCGAGGATGGATGTTCGGCGCCAAGGCCGGCCACGCTTGCCTGCCAGGCGAGCGTCAGCTGTTGTTCGCCGGCGGCCTCCTCCCCCTGTTTATAGAGCAACATGCCGAGCCCATATTGCGATTGCAGCGTGCGTGGATGGTCATTGCCCAGTGCCGTCACCAGCGCCGGGACGACGCGTTCGTAAATGCTGCGCGCCTCGTCCATTTGCGCATTGTCGGCGAGCAGCGCGGCCAGATCCGCCGACTGCATCAGCGCCATGGGGTGTGTCGGCCCCAATGCGGCGCTGCTTTCCCCGATCAAACAACGCAACAGCGATTCCGCTTCGCGGGTCCGGCCCATTTGCGCCATCATATCCGCCAATGCCATCTGTGCCGACCAGGTCGTTGCCGACCCGGGCCCTGCCGTCGCCAGGCGGATCGACACCGCACGCTGCATGATCGGCAAGGCCGCACCAAAACGGTTCTGCATGGCATAGGTCTGTGCCAGCGATTCGATCGCGCCGGCATAGATGGGGTGACCCGTGTCGTGCCGTGCCTCGGCCTCCGCCACCGCTGCCTTGGCCATCTGTTCAGCCTCGGCAAAATCGCCATCATCGGCAAACAGCGCCGCCAGCGCGATGCGGGCGGGCAGGGCGTCAAAGGCGACATCGCCGGTCGCCGCGTCGGCGCGCCGGACGACGTCGCGCAACAGCGGTTCGGCGCGCGCGGGTTTGCCGCTGTCGACATAATTTTGGGCCAGTGCGACCGCGATTTGCTGACTGCGCGGGCTCGCCACCCCGTCGCTGGCATTGCTGTCGGCCAGCGCGCGGGTCAGGCTGTCAATGGCTTCGGTCATGCGGCCCTGCGCGCGGCGTAATTCGCCCATGGCCAGAATCAGGCCGGTATTGCCCCGATGTCCCTTGCCCAGCGTTTGTTCGGCCCAGCTGATGCGCGGTGCCAATATCTCCTCAGCCAGCGCGATGCGGTTGGTCCGCACCGCCCAGCGGGCATAGAGGATGTTGAGGTCGAGCACGGTGTTGCCGGCCGGGTCCGCCGTCAGTGCGAGCGGATAGGCCGTAGCGAGGTGACGATGTGCCGCTTCGTCATCACCGAGTTCGAGCGCCGCATCCATCGCCAGCGTTGCGCGGCGCAGCGCGTTGGTGCGCGCCCGTTCGGTGGCGGGCGGCGTATCGCCGGCCAAACGCGCCGCGCGGTCGAGCATGTCGCGCGACGCGGCATGACGGCCCTGCAGCATGGCGGCCTTTGCCGATGCGAGCAGCGCCTCTGTCAGATAGTCGTTGTCGCCGCCAAAGGCAGCGCCCGCCAGTTGTTCGAGCGCCGCCGCCACCTGTGCCAGCGTCGCTGCAGCACCGGCATCCTCCGCCTCCATAGCCATGGCCTGCAGGCGTTCCCAACGCATATCTGGCGGCAGCGTCGCATCGGGTAGAGACAATGGCGCGGCGACCGGCGGTGGGTCGGCTGGTGCGGCGGCCGGGTCAACAGCCGGTGGCGGCGGCTCTGCCGCGACCTGGATGAGCCGTTCCTGTGCAATCGCCGGGGCAGCGAGCATCAGCGGCGACAATAACGCGCCTGCGACGATGGCGGTACGCCGCATCACCAGCCGGAACGGGCGCGTTGCCGCGCCGGCGCCTGATGCGATGTTGTCTCCGCCGTCATTGCTGCCCTGTTGCACCCCCGCTGTCGGGATGCAGGATAGCCCAGCATGGCGCCAAGGACAAATGTAGCGGTTCCGATGGTCTAGAGTGATTTCGAGTGAGGTGGAAACACCGAATGGCTCGGGGGCAGAATGCGTGCAACGCACAAATCACGGAAGACAAGGACAGTAGACCGCGATTTTGATTCAACCAAAATCGAACACGGTCTATCGCGCGCCATCGCCGATGAGTGTGAAGGGTGCCCATGCATTGGGGTGGGCCCATGTGTCGGTGGGCGAATCATGGCTGGTATCGGCGCGGATTTCGCGCATGGCACGCTGAAACGCCTCGGCGCGGGACAGGCCGGGGGTGTCGCGCTGAATCTCTATCGTGCGCACGGTGATGCGGGCGGCGACATCATCGCGCACCGGCCAGTGCGACGCGAGCAGCGTCTGTGCGCCAGCAAAGAAAAACGCCTGAGCGAGGCCGGACAGGCCGGGCGCCCCCTCGCTCCCGTCACCAGCCGCCGTGTTGCAGGCCGACAGGATGACCCATTCGGCGTTGAGGTTGAGCGCCGCAATCTCTGACGAGGTCAGCAGCCCGTCGTCGTCGGCATCGGCGCGGGAGGGCGGTGTGAAGACGAGGCCCGGCTCGGCATTGCCGCTGACCTCCCCCGCGAGAAGGCCGTGCGTGGCGAGCGCGATGATCCGCGCATTGGAAAAATCGGTGCTGCGCAGTGCCGCTTCGGTCGCCGCCGCACCGAGGCGAACGGCGCTGCGGGGCGCGCCCAGCGCTTCGCGCATCGCATTCAGTTCGACCGCCGTGCCCGGCAACCGCGCCATGCGACGCAGCTCATCCGGGTCGGCGCGTGCGGCTTCGCCACGTTCACCGCCCGACTGGAAGGCGCTTGCTACCCTCAATGTGCCGGCGCCGCGTGTACCGCGCCCGCCGCCGCGTTCGGCAGCTTGTCCGTTGAGCAGCGGGTCGCCAAAACCGACAAAACCGGTGGGGCGGCGGACGTCACGCATCCGGGCCGCTGCCTGCCGCTGCAACCACAGCGACTGCAATGTCGGCACGTTGATCAGCGCATAGCGGTCCGCCAGCCAGGATGTACCGCGCAGCGCTGCCGCGTCGCCGTCGGGCCCCTGCGGTTCTTCGGTCACCAGTACGCCCAGCGGCAGGCTGGTCAGTGACCCGGTGGTAGCGACAAACACATGGCGTTTGCCGTCCAGGATGTTGCGCACACTTTCGGGAAACAGGTGGGTATAGAGTATCCAGGCGAGGCGGCGGTTGAACGGGTAGCCGCGCCCGCCCTCCTCCTGCCAGCGGGTCGCCTCCGCCAGCGTCACTTCGACCGGCGCGCCAAGGTCGAACAGCAGCCGTTCGACCGAGCTGTTGATCTGAGCCACGGACAGGTCGGCGCGAATCCATGTGCCTGCATTGTTGGACAGCGCCATCACATGCGTGCCGCGTTCGGTGGGCACGATCATCAAGACCGCTTCGTCAGCGGCGAGCATCGTCTGCGTCTGGGCCTGGCTGAGCGGCTGCGGGCGTATGAGCGAGAAATAGTCGGGCACCAGCGTGCCAAGTTGGGCGTCGACGCCCTCCAGCCGGCGGTCAAGCTCTGCCCGTGCGCTGTTGAGTGTTGGCAGTGCGGCCGGGTCGGCGTCGGTTTGCGCCCGCAACGCATTGGTCGCGGCGCGATTGGCGTCGAGTTGTTGCAGGATGGTGTCACGCTCTGCAATCAGCGCAGAGGCGCGCGGATCGGTGGCGTCGGCCACGCGGCGCGCTGCGTCCCGCAACACCGCCCGGTCCGGTCCGCCCGAAATCGCGGTTTGCAGCGCGGCAAAGGCATCAAGGATCGGCGTTTTGTCGCTGGCGACGCCGCGCCGTGCCCAGATGGCATCGGCGAGGATAGTAAGGCTGGGTGCATAAGCCTGTGCCACCGCACTGTTGGTCGCATCATTGCCGCTGCGGAACCGGCTGATCGCGTCGGCCATGGCTCGCGCCGGACCGATCGCCGCCAGCGCGCGGTCGGGCAGGTCGAGCCGCAGCACCGCGAGGCTGGAGGCGATGTTGAGCGTGGCCGGGTGGTCGCGGCCGTGGCTTTGCAACAGACGGTCATATTGCGCAGTCATCAGCCGTTCCGCCTCGACCTGCTGGCCCTGGCCCCACAGGCTGAAGGCGATGCTGAATTCGGCGTCGATGACGCTGCTATTGTCGGGGCCGAGACTCGGGCGCAATATGGCCAGCGCCTCTTGGAACAGGGTGACCGCCTCGGCATATTTGGCGCGGTCGCGCAACAGCGTGGCCAGCCTGATCCGGCTGTAGGCGGTGGTCGCATTGTCGGCGCCATAGGTCGTTTGCGCGGCCGCCAGATCACGGCGCAACATCGCCTCCGCCTCGTCGCCTGCGCCCATCGCCATTAATGCCGATGCGAGCGTCGCACTCGCCGACAAGGTGGGCAGACTACCGGCACCGCCGATCGATTCATGGATGGCGCGGGCGCGGCGCAGCAACTGCGCAGCCTCAGCATTGCGTTGCTCTACCCTGAGCACATAGCTCATCGATATGAGTGCGTCGGCCAATGAACGCGGATCCGGATTGGGCCGCGATTCGATAAGGGTCAGCGTGTCGCTGGCATTGCGCGCCGCATCGGCAAATCGGCCCGCACGCAGGAACAGGTCGGTCAACTGGGTGCGGGCATAGGTGTTGGACGGGGCTACCGGGTCTTCCCCCGGCGGAATGCGGTCGATCGATGCCCGCGTCGCCGCCTCTGCCGCTGCGATATCGCCGGCTTCCTGAAGGAAAACCGACCGGTTGCCGAGAAAGGCGCGGGTCCAGAAATGCTGTGGCCCCAGCGCCGCTTCCGCATCGGGGATCAGCGCTGCAAACACCGCATCGGCTTCGGCAAGCCGCAATTGCCGCCCCAGCAGCAACCCCTCGATGCTGCGCGCGATCAACGCCTGACAGGCATTGCGGCCGATGGTGCGGTCGGCGTGGGCGAGCGCTGTCCGGATCAGTCGTTCCGCTTCTGCAAAGCGGCCGGTTTCGAGCAGCATGAAGGCAGTCACCCAGTGGGCGTGCACGCGCAGATCATCCGGCGTATCGGCGTGGGCGTTGACGATGGCGAGAGCATGTCGCGCCCGTTCGAGCGGCTCCGCCCGGGCGCCCAGTTCGGCCGAACTTTGCGCGAGCCAGGCGAGGGCGCGGGCGGCATCGAGGCTGTCGCCGGCGCCCCGGGATTCGAGCAGCGCCAGCGCGGTTTCGAAATCCTCTACCGACGCGACATAGTCATTACTGATGACGTTACTGATCCCCTGCGCGATGCGCGTGCGGGCGCGGCGGATGTCATCGTCGGCGAACGGGGCGGACAGGGCGGTCGCGCGGGCGACCGGCTCGACCATCGATGTGCGGTCGGGGCCGCACTGTGCGGCCATGGCAGCGTCAAAGGCGGCGGTCCACGCAGCGTCGCTATTTGCGTCTTGCGCGCCCGCGGGCGCTGACAATAAAAACGCCAGCGGCGCGGCGACTGCCGCCAGCCAGTGGCTAGAACATGTAGCGGACGCGAACGGGCTGGCTGACCGGACTGGCGCCGACAGCAAAGGCGGCCGAGGCAAAGCGGGGCGGGCCCATGCCGATCGCAGGGTTGCGGGAAAAGCCGAAACCTTCGCGCGGGATGAACAGGCGCATATCCATCCGGCCATTGCTGTTCTCATCATGGATCAGCGATATGGCATAAGTGCCGGGCCGGATATTGGAGAAAATGGCCCGCGTCTGCGTCGCCGGTATCGATAATGTGTGCGCCGCCGGGTCGCCGCTGCAATCCGGAAAGTGCGCCGCATCGGCATTCAGGCACAGGCGGACCATGCCCCGCTGGTTGCGCAGATTGGTGATGTCGATCGTGACGCTGGTGGTGCTGGCGCTAGTTTGCGCTGCGGCGAAGGTCGAAATCAACAGGCTCGCGGTCAGTGCCGCACAGCCGATCCCAATGCCGGAAATAGAGGCCATAGTTGCAGCGATACTCCGCGTGATGACGTTCATGATGCGACGCCGTTATCAGCCATTGACCCAATGGTCCATGAACAAGGGCCCTCGGGAACATCTCCCACCCCATATGGTTGGTGATGCCCATGACGGTCATGATGGTCAGCACCAGCCCCAGCATTGCGACATGGATGGGGATGATGAACACCAGCGCGGGGATGACGAGTGCGCCGGTTAACGCCTCGACAGGGTGAAAACTCATTGCCGCCCAGGCGGTCGGCGGGCGGCTGGCATGGTGGACGGCGTGGGCGATGCGGAACGGGCGCGGCCGGTGCATCCAGCGATGCGTCCAGTAAAACCAGCTGTCATGCGCGAGCAGATAGAGGAGCACGGAGAGCGGCGCCCAGAGCAGAGGGTAGGCGCCCCAATCGGTATAGACCAGCGTCCAGCCGCGGTTCTGCCACCCCCAGGCGACGACGCCGGCGGGCGCGCCATAAATGGCGGCGGAGGCGAGGCTCCACCCGATCTCCCGTCGGATTTGCGGGCGGAGTGGGGCATAGAGGCCGGGGCGGATCCGTTCGGTCAGCAGTGCAAACAAGCCGGATGTGACGAGGTAGCGCACCCCGACGATCGCCGTCATGGCGATGGCGGACAGGATGATGGGGGTGGCGGACGGCAGACTAGCCATGCGGTTTCCTATTTGCCCAGCGCGCGCAACTCATGACCCAACCGGGTGGTCTGGAACAGGAATATCGCGCCCAGCAGCACCGCAAAGCCCGCGACAAAGATGTCGAAACCCGAAAAAGGATAACCGGGCAGATGGCCGGGACCGACGATCAGCATGGCGATGGTCATGCCGATCAGGATGAAGCGCATTTCGGTCGGGCCGCCACCCAGATAGGTGAGGTTGAAGCTGTTGGTGACGCGTGCGGCCAGAAAGGTGTGGATCGACAGCAGCAGATAGGCCGCGAGCGCGAGCAAAGCGACGTCCATCAAGACAAAATTGCTGAGCCCGATCCCCACCATGATGCACATATTGCCGAGGGCGTCACAGCTATGATCGATGAAATAGCCGAAATTGGGCCTCTCAATCTTTCGAAAGCGGGCGAGGCTGCCGTCGAGCGAATCGCCGAACCAGTTGATGGCGTAACAGGCAATCGACAGCCATAGCCAGCGGATATCATAGACGCTGAGCGCATAGCCAAGGCCGACACCTGCTGCGCCCAGCAGGCCGAGCGATGTGAGCCGGTCGGGCGTGATAAAGGGGGGCAGGCGCTGGGCCAGCCATGTCAGCAACCGGCGTTCGCTGGCGGCCAGCAAGTTGGTCTGAATCCGCTCAATAGGCTGTGTCATGCTATGGACTTTCAGGCGCGCCATACCGGTCGGGCGCGCGACAACCTGTTCCCCCCTGAATGTCCGGACCGTCAGGTCAGATCACACCCACTGCTTTGCCCGCGCGTTCGAACCGGCCGAGGATGTCCTGCACCTGTTCGGCGGTATGTTCCGCGCACAGCGAACAGCGCAGCAAGGTCATGCCGGCAGGCGTTGCGGGCGGTCGGGCCAGATTCACATAGAGTCCTTCATTGAGCAGCGCTTCCCACATCATCGCGCCCTTTTCGAGGTCGGGCATGATGACGGCGATAATGGCGCTCTGGGGTTCGTCGGTGCCCAGCGTGAAGCCGCGGTCCAGCAACCCTTTGTGCAGAGTTTTCGAATTTTCCCACAGATGCGCGCGCTTGTTACCGTTGTGCATGAGCTTGCGGATCGACGCCGCGCTCGACGCCATGACGCTGGGCGGCAGCGCGGCGGTAAACACATAGGGGCGGCAGACGAGCCGTAATATCTCGAACTTGGGGTGGTTCGACACGCAAAAGCCGCCGACTGTGCCGACCGACTTTGAAAAGGTGCCGATGATGAAATCGACATCATCCATGCAGCCCTGTTCTTCGGCGACGCCGCGACCATGTTGACCGATAAAGCCCATCGAATGGGCTTCGTCGACGAGGACCATCGCCCCGGCTTCCTTGGAAATGCGGACCATTTCCTTCAACGGTGCGACATCGCCGAGCATCGAATAGACGCCCTCCAGCACCACCAGCTTGCCGGCGTCGGCGGGCAACCGTTTCAGCCGTTTTTCCAGCGCCTCGATATCATTGTGGCGAAAAGCGACGATTTCGGCATTGCCCATTGCACAGCCGTCATAAATGGACGCGTGGCTGTCGATGTCGAGGATGACATAATCGCCCTTGCCCGCGATGGTGCTGATGATGCCGAGATTGGCTTGATAGCCGGTCGAAAAGACCATCGCATGGTCGGTACCGTAAAACTCGCGCAGCGCGGCCTCGACATCCTTGTGCGGACCGAACGTGCCGTTGAGCACGCGGCTGCCGGTAGTGCCGGCGCCGAAATCGTCAAACGCCTTTTTGCCCGCTTCGATGACATCATCATCAAAGGTCATGCCCATATAATTATAGGTGCCGAGCAGGATGGTTTCGCGACCGTTGCAAATGGCGACGGTCGGCGACAGCACGCGTTCCATGACGAGGTTGAAGGGGTCGGTGACGCCGGTCGACAGCAAGGTTTCGCGCTGCTGGATCAGCGGGTCGAATTTGGAAAACAGGTCGGTCATCGGGGTCTATTCCGCTGTCAGTTTTACCACCGCGTCGATCAGCTGGCCGACATTTTCGATTTCGGCCTGCAGGTTCATGCTGATGATGATGTCGAATTCATCCTCAATCGCGGCCACGAAATCCATGACCGTAAGGCTGTCCCATTCGAGGTCGCCGGCAAAGGTCGTGGCGTCGGTCAGTGCCACGCCCTTTTTGTTGAATTCTGCAATCTGCGACAGGATTTTGTCGGCAACGGCGCCACGGTCTGACATGCGATCCACTTTCCTATACCCGAATGTGCGGGTCTGCTTGCCCTGCACCTAGGGCCGTATTGCGGCGATAATGGGACCGGTGCAAGCATGTGCTTGCCGACTGCGGCGCTTGATGGCAGTTTTGTGACAATGCCAGAGTGAATTCGGGCCAGATGGCATCATCTGGTGAACCGGAAATCACGGCGAAACAATAATCTAGAGTGCTGACGTTGATGCAATCAAAGTCGCGAGCACTCTAGTGGTGCATAGGGGTGGGGAATTGCATGGCTGAATCGGACCGCGCGGTGGAAACGCCCAAACCCGTCTATCCGCCCAACAGCATCCATCTGGTGCGGACGCTGCAACAGATTACGATGCAATTATCACAAATGGCGGATCAAAAGGCATCGATACTGATGGGGGCGACATTTGTCGTGTTCACCGTCTCGATCGGTCAGTCGAGCCGGACGGACATGCCCTTTGCCCTGTCGGTGCTGGCCTTTTTCGCTTTCATTTCCGCGGTGCTGGCGGTGACCGCGGTTCTGCCGCGCGTGTCGCCCAAATCGCAAATCCACGCTGGCACCAACCTCCTCTTTTTCGGCAATTTCAGCCAGATGGAGGAGGATGATTTCGTTGCCGCGATCAAGGCCCGGCTCCACGCCGACGATGATTTTCTGGATGTCATGCTGCGCGACATCCACCAGAACGGGACGATGCTGGCGCGCCGCAAATATCATTATCTGGCGATGGCCTATCGCGTGTTTGTGGCGGGACTGACGCTGACGCTGGTGGTCTTCATGATCGAACGGGCGATGATCCGTTTCGGCTGAGCCCCGCCGCTATAACTGGCCGTGGCTGCGGTACCAGCGCGCCGTTTCCACCAGACCATCGGTGAGCGTAATGTGCGGGCGCCAGATGTCGTCCGGCACCGCCAGCGCAGGCGTGCTCGCCCAGTCGGCGTGTGCCATGTAACGGGCACGGTCGGGCGTCAGCCGCGCCCGCTTGCCCCGCACCAGCCGGTCGCCATGCGCCGCTAGCGTAAGAGCGGGTCGCGGCGCAGACAGGGCGAGCGCACCGGGCCGTCCAACCGCAGCGGCTATCAGCCTTGCAAGCTCGCGATGGCTGACGGGGGTGCCGTCATCCGGTTCATAGATTGCGCCCGCGACATCGGCATCGACCAGCGTCAGCAACAGCCGGGCGAGGTCGTCGGCATGGATCCACGAGCCGCGCCCGCCCGG
>CAZAWL010000008.1:1484-18114 GCA_964488705.1 uncultured Sphingopyxis sp. | reverse complement strand
TTGACGTGGCGCGCTGCACCCGCCTGTCGGGCCCGATGGACGCACAGGCCGTCGCCGCAGCGTTACAGAACAGGGCCCTCTACCCGCCATCGTCCGACGCGCGGCGCCTGACGCTTAACGTCGTGCTTTAGCGGTTAGGCGTTCCCGCACGGGGTCGGGCCTCATCCTGCGCACCAAAGACGGTTGCGCCTGACCTGCCGCCACCTCCAGCGACGATTGCCCTACCGGCCAGGGTCGCCTATTCGATCAGCGCGGCGCCACCGGTGGCATAGGCAAAGATGATGGCCGATTCCAGTCGCTCCTGGCCGGCTATCAGTTGGGCATCCTCCGCCGACGCCAGAAAGCTCTCGGCGCCCATCAATTCCTGAATGTCCGACTCACCGGCGAGATATTGCATGCGGGCCAAACGTGCGGTTTCGCGCGCTTCCGCGACGATCTGGGTGATCAGCAACTGCCGCTCCCCCGAATGCTGATAGGCGCTGATCGCATCTTCGGTTTCGGCGAGCGCGTTCAATATTGTCGCGCGGTAGAGGTTGGCGAGCTCGATCTGGCGCCCTGCGCTCGTTTCCAGCTCGCCGTGCAGCCGCCGCCGGTTAAAGATCGGGGCCAACAGGTCGGCACTGACACTGGAGCCCAGGCTGAGGGGGAGGCTGAGGCCGGCGGACTGAATGAGGGCGCGGGCACTCAGATCGATGCGGGGCAGAAATGCGGCTCGCGCAGCCACGACATCAGCGTTGGCGGCAAAAAGCTCCTGTTCCGCCGCTTGCAGGTCAGGGCGCCGGGTCAGCAGGTCGCGCGGCTGAATGCGGGCGAGGGCCGGCTGGTTGAAACTGGACAGGCTGACGAATTCGACGTGAAACCCCGGCGCCTCTTCGCCCGCCAGCACCGCGATCGCGCTTCGCACGCGGTCGAGCCCCTGCAGCAGGCGCAGCCGCTCGGTACGCAGCTGGGCGACCTGTATCGTTTGCAGCCCCAGTTCAACCCGCGTCGCCTCCCCGGCATTTCGGCGGAGTTGGACGATCCGGGCCACCTCCTCGGCGCGTTCTATATTCCGATCAAGAATGGCTATCCGTTCGTTCAATGTGCAGCCGCTGACATAGGCCCGCACCAATTCCGCCTCCATCGCCAGCGAGACGGCTTGCACGTTAAACTCGTTGGACCGGAGCCGCGACAGTGATGCCCGGTTCAGCGCGCGGTCGCGGCCCCAGATGTCCAGGCCATAGTTGATATCCACCTGGCCAAAGGCGCCATCAAAAGCGAGCGTGTTGCCGAGCTGCCGGTCCCTGCTGCTGGTGACGTTGGAGCCCAGCGCAACCGCGGGCAACATGCTGCTTCGCGCCTCCCGCAATGCGCCGCGCGCCTGACTGACACGCGCTGCTGCGATGGCGATCTGTGGGCTTTGCCGGCGGGCCTTGGCGACCAAATCGCCCAGCTGCGCGGACCCGAGTGCATCGACGAGGTAAACTGGCCGTGCTTCGGCAGTGTCGCTGCGCGAGTTTGACAACGACCAGTCATCCGACGCGATTCCCGGCGCTACGGCCAACTGAACCGTCGGTGCACACCCACCCAAAACGGTAAAAGCGGCCATTGCTGATAGGGCAAATCGTCGTTCACGCATGGCATGGATGGTAACCAACAATCATTAACAAGCCATAGAACGCCCCGCCGTCAATCGCCGACATCACAAGGCAAGCAACGGATTAACCGAGTTTTCAACTGTCCGGCCTACCACATGGTCTTCTGCAAGAATTTTTGTTGCGTTTTCGAAGAGAACCATGGCCGAGCCACTGTTCAGACAACAGGTAATCGATGCCCACCGGGACAGGTTGGCTGGAACCGTTATCGCGGCTGTTCCACCGTCGGCCCGCCTCTATGGTTGGCTGATCGGCGTTGCCGTCCTCGTTCTCTTTGCCACCCTGACGTTCGGCAGCTATGCGCGAACGGCGCCGGTCAGGGGCGTGCTGGCCTATGACATGGGCTTGGCGCGCGTGTTTGCCGCGGACCGTTCGGAAGTCCGGGCAGTGCATGTGCGAACCGGTCAGCTGGTCCAGGCGGGCGACCCTCTGGTCACACTGTCCCTTACCCAGGGCATCGGCGGCGCGTCACGCCAACTGGCGCAACTCGATTCGCAGGATGCCGAACTGGCCCGGCAAATGGCGCTGGCGGCGTCAATCGGATCGGCGGAATCGTCACGCTATAGCCAGATGCGCCAAAGCCTTGGCGAATCCATTGCCTCGCTCGAACGGCAAAGGGCGCTGGCCGCCGGCCAGGTCTCCATCGCCGAAGCCGCGTTGCGGCGGGCCACGCGGTTGGCCGCGGACGGTGCCGGAACCCAGCGGCAGGTTGACGACAGCCGTGCGGCGCTGCTTGCGCGCCGCGCGGACTATGAATCGCTGAACGAGCGACTGATCAGCCAGCGTGAAAACTTGACCAATGCTGGCCGCGAAGTCGGGCGGCAGGCGCTGGACGCGCGCAACTCGATATCGGTGCTTGCCGGCCAGCGGGCCGCGTTGGCTGCGCAGCGGGAAATGCTGGCGCGATCCGACGTACTGACGCTTACCGCGCCGACCGCAGGAACCGTGGGCGATGTTTCGATCGAAGTTGGCCAACGGGCGGACCCGGATACGTCGCTGGTGACGGTCGTTCCTACCGGCAGCCGTTTGGAAATTTGGCTGTACGCAACCTCGCGTGCCGTGGGTTTCTCGCGACCCAGACAACGTGTTCGGCTCAAGTTCGATGCATTCCCCTTCCAGAAGTACGGGATGGGTGAAGCGGTTGTCACCGACGTTTCGAGAGTGCCGATTGAACCACGCAACATCGGCCTTGACCTCGGTTCGAATGAGCCCGTCTTTCGGATCCGCGCGCGTGTCGAACATATGCCTGCCCGCACACCGGTTCCTGCCGATGCCTTGCGGCCGGGGATGACCATATCGGCCAGCCTCGTGCTCGAAGAACGCAATCTTTGGCAGGTGCTGTTCGGTCCGCTTGTGGAGGCCATGAATCGATGAGCGTCATCGAATGGCCATGGGCGACGAAATTGGAGGCCGTGCTGCAGTCCGAAGCTGCGGAGTGCGGCCTGGCATCGTTGGCAATGGTGGCGCGATTCCATGGGCACGTTGTTGACCTGGTCGGTTTGCGCCAAAAATTCCCCACCTCGATCAAGGGCATGACGCTCAAGCAGCTGATGGCGGTGGCATCGGAACTCGACCTGGCACCGCGGGCGGTGCGATTGGAAGTCGAAGAGCTCGGCAAACTCAAAGCGCCTGCCATCCTGCACTGGGACCTCAGCCATTATGTCGTGCTGGAATCCGTGGACAGCGGCGGCGCGGTCATCGTCGATCCGGCTTCGGGGCGACGTCGGTTGAGCAATGCGACCATCGCCAAACACATGACCGGCGTCGCCCTCGAATTGACACCGACGGCCGACTTCAGACCGATAGAAGCCCGGGTCCGGACGCGCATCACCGATTTGTGGTCACGGCTGGTCAATTTTCGTGGCCCGGCCATTCAGGTCCTGCTGCTGTCCGTCGTCATTCAGGCGACGGCTCTGGCTGCCCCATTCTTCATTCAGCTGGTGATCGACGAGGGCATCGAACAGGGGGATGCCGGCCTGCTGACATTGCTGTTCTTCGGTTTTGGCGCGATCTATATCCTTCAAGCCCTGACCAGAGCGCTGCGCAGTTGGGTGGTGCTGTGCCTGGGCCAGTCGCTCTCGTTCCAGCTCAGCGGAAACATCATCCGGCATCTGACACGCTTGCCCGTCGGCTATTTCGAGCGGCGGCATGTCGGCGATGTGATGTCGCGGATCGGTTCGGTTCAGCCGATCCAGAATTTGTTGACCAATGGCCTGGTCGATACGGTCATCGACGCTGTTCTCATGGTGGCGACGTTGATCATCATGGCGGTCATCAGCCCGGTGCTGACCATGATCGTGGTCCTGTTCACCATCGCAACGCTCATTGCCGCCCAGCTCTTTTACCCGTCGTTGCGTCAACGGACAGAGGAAGAGATCGTCGCCCGCGCGCACGAAGACTCCTTCCTGATGGAAAGCATCCGTTCCATTCGCGCAATCAAGCTTCACAATCACGAAACCGTGCGAGAGAATGGGTGGCGCAACCGGGCCGCAGAGGTGATGACCGCCTCTTATCGGTCGATGACCATCCGCATAAGGCTGGAGTTGCTGAACGACATCTTGCTCAGCCTCTCTTTCGTCCTGACCGTCTATGTCGGCGCTCTGAGCGTCGTCGATCAACTGATGTCGGCTGGGATGCTGCTCGCCTTCATTTCCTATCGGTCAAGTTTCAACGCCAGCGCGACGGCGCTGATCGACCAGCTGCAGGGATGGCGGCTGTTGGGGGTGCACCTCGAACGCTTGTCCGATATTGTGGGGCAGAAAAAGGAAGAGGTGCGTCCTGCTTCGCCGCGGCGGCTGTTGCCGGGGCCGGCGGTGACGCTGCGTGGCCTGAATTTCGGGTATGACGGCAGCGACGCCATGGTCCTCAAAAATGTCAATCTGACCGTTCCCTCGGGCAGTTTTGTCGCGATCATTGGCGAATCGGGTGCCGGAAAGACGACATTGATGCGTATTCTGCTCGGGCTGCTGCCGCCAAGCAGCGGTGCGATCGACATTGACGGCAGCGCGCTCACTGCCGCGACCATGGGTGATTGGCGCGCGCGACTGGGCGCGGTCATGCAGGATGATTATCTGCTGACTGGGACTTTTGCCGACAATATAAGCTTTTTCGATCCGCAGCCCGATCAGCACAAGATTGAGAATGCTGCCAAATTTGCGCGAATCCACGACGATATTGCGGCGATGCCGATGGGCTATCACAGCTTGATCGGCGACATGGGTGCCGCACTATCCTCCGGCCAGCGTCAGCGCATGCTGCTGGCGCGCGCCATGTACCGTGACCCCGACATCCTGTTCCTCGACGAAGGCACCGCGAATCTGGATGCGAATACGGAGGGGCTGATTGCCGACTCGATTGCCAGCCTGCCCATTACCCGCATTGTCATTGCACACCGGCCGGCCCTGATCCGCCGCGCTGATCTGATCTTCAAGGTGGCTGGAGGCGATGTTCAGCGGGTGGTGCTTAAGGACATGTCAGCCGGGCCGATCCGTTGGAAGGGCGCAGCGTGATGGACGGCGCCATTTCGCTTGGCCGTGGAGCCGACGAACGGCGAAATGAAGAGGAAGCTGTGCTATGAACAAGCCAGTGAAGATCGACGGTGGTGCCGTTGCTGTACCCACGCTGACGCTGAACCCGGACCTTGATGCCGATGCGTTGCGGCAGGCCTATATGCGCGATGGCCGCTTGCGCATTGAGCAGGTGTTGGCCTCTGGCGCGCGCGAGATTTTTCAATCATTCACGCTTTCGGACGACTGGATCCAGCTGATCAACGCGCCCGGCGGCGTGATTGAAATGCCCTATAGTCAGTGGTGTGATCCGGATTTCGCCGATGATCGTGATGAGATTGAGGTCGACATGTATGATCGCGCGGTCGACGGGTTCCAATATTGCTACTCGGCCCTGCGGGTTCCGCTGGAAAGCGAACGTGACGAATCGACCGATGTGATGGTTGCGATCGCGCGCTTTATGGAATCACCTGACGTAGTCGCCTTTCTCGAACGAGTGACGGGTACGCCATCGCCCAAGTTCGGAGACGGTCAGGCAACTGCTTATGGAGTCGGGGATTTCCTGACCGGACATGACGACAATCTTGCAGGCCGCGAACGGACCGCCGCCTGCGTCTTTGGCTTCACGCCCCAGTGGCGACCGGAATGGGGCGGCCTGTTGCTATTTCACGACCACGGCTGTCCAAAGATAGATGGTCTGGCACCGCAATTTAACACGCTCGACCTCTTCGCCGTTCCCCGATTCCATAGTGTTACCCAGATAACCCCGGCGGCACCGCGCCGGCGCTTCGCCATCACGGGCTGGATTTCGCCCGGCTGACCTTAGGTCGGGCGGCTCAGACGCCGATCGACGTGCGGTTGGTAACGTTGATTTCGACCTCGACCTCGGTCGTCATTGGCCTGATCGTCAGGGATTTGGCAAAGCGCGGGTCAAAAAAGTCCTTGAGCAATGGTGGCCGCTTTGCGGCAAAATAGAATTCGGCATTGTCGACAATGTCCGGATCGGCCGTCAGGCGAAGTTCGTCCTTGCGCGTGACGGTTTCCACCAGGCACCAGCAATGTGTGTGGCCGGCGCTGCGCAGCGCGTAGGCACGGTGATGCCCGTTCTGAAGCAATATGCGCGTGCCGCTCCGCACGCCGCTGATGAAATTGGAACCAAAGCCGATCGTCAGGCCGAGCAATGCGGCAACAGGACCATGGGGCTTGAAACTTGCTGGCACACCATGCCGCGCAAGCTGGATGTCGTGCGCACGAAGGTCGGTGGACGGCGAAGAGAATATATATCGGTTCGCCGCGACCCGCCGGACATCGATGGGCGGCATGGGGCGCGATGTCGGTAAACAAAATTGCAGTAGCGCGTCGTCGTCCGACGATTGGGTCAGAGCAGAACATTCGGGACCATAGCCGGGCTCGACATGGAGTTGTGAGACAACCAGCTTGTCGAGTTCGATCCATTCAAATGTCACCGGCAGGCTGCCAAAGCACGCCTGAAAATGGGGATGGGCCCGGATCGATGCGAACTGTAGGTCCGATTCCGGACGGGGCCGGGTGCACGCAATCGCGTCGGCGATGCCGCCCTCGTCCTGCTCGAGGCGCCAATACAGGTCGTTGGCTCGTTGCCATTCGTCGACGAGCGCACGCAAATCGACCGGGCCGTCGTTGATGCAGCGCGTTTCGACAAAGGCGATGTAATCGGGCAGGCGGGGCTGGCCGATCAGCCACACCAGCGGCGCGCCGTTGCGAACGTCAAATGATGGGTCGGCACTTTGGTGCATGCTGGCAAACTGATCCTGGTGGTCTCGCCGCTCTGTTTAACGTGGGGACATTGGCAATCGGTTAAGCATGCGCGCCAAAAGCGAAGGCGCGGCACACCGGTTGGTGTACCGCGCCATCATGGGCATCTCTCGGCAGCGGCGCTACCGAAATGCCGACTTTGTCAGCAATAGCCGCGGCTATGACGACGGGTGCCCTTGCCACGACGCGTGTTCTTGCCACGACGCGTGTTCTTGCCCTTGGTGCCCTTGCCCTTCGTGCCGCAGCGCGGCGTCGATGGCGGCATCGGCGAATCGCCGCCGCCTGCCAGGCCACAACCACCGGCACCGTAAACCATGTTCAGCTCATCAAGGTTAAGATCGCGCATGTCCAACTCCATCATCTCTGAAGCCCCGAACTGGACCTCGTGAACACAAATTGGCCATATACGAGTAAGTTGGCAAACCGATTGATCATTATATTGTCCCATTATGGGCATTAATATTAATAGTTAAAATTCCCCTTCATTATCAACCGGAATCTATAATAGATAATTTATCTGGTTAAGATGATTAATCGACAATTTATGGGTATGTTTGCCGAAGAGGATTGCGCCGATACGTTTTGCGTAACCAGTTATGCTGGCTGGGGTCGCCCGACATGTGGTGGAATTAACCTTGGGCGGTAGCAGGCTTCTATCGCCTGAAATCCCGGATTTATGCGGCGCATCTGATGCTTGCCCACCATTCCACGGCTAACGGATCGAATTGATGCGCGACGCGCTCGCCAACCCGAGCAGCGCGGCGCATGCGATCATCCAGAACAGCGTCGTGGTCGACGCCCGGTTGACGCCGCCCATGACGATGAGCAGGGCCGGCACCAGGATCGCGGGTAACGTGTTGGTGAGGTTGAGGACGCCCAGCATCGTCCCGCGCGCGTCACCTTGCCCGACAATTTGTGCAATAATGGCCCCGTCCAGCGCCAGAAAACCGCTCAAGCCGATCGCGAACAGACAGTAGCCGACTGCCACCCCGTCGGCGTTGCCAGCCGTTGCGATCACGCCGCATCCGGCAGCGACCAGCAGGATCGCCAACAACAACAACGCCAATCGATAGCCGGTCCGGTCTGACAGATATCCGGCCAGCGGGCCGGTCAGTGTCGCGCCGACGAGTGACCATGCCAGTATCCGTCCGTAGACTTCGTCGGCTGATGCGGCAGTCGGCAAATCCGACGACAGGGTTTGCAGGTGAATCAGCAGATAGGAACCGACAGCGACGCCACTGCACTGGATGAGAAAGCGGCTGATCCAAGCATAGGCAAAGCTGCGAGTCAGTTGTCCAGACTGTTGCTGCGCTGGGTCCGACATCGTGTGGAATCTGGGGGCAATCCGGGCACCTGCAACGCGTGGACCTATGACCAACAGCGGCATAAGCGATATCGCCACCAACATGCCCATCAACGCGAGGCGCGCACCAATGCCTTCTACGCTCGACAATGCGAGCAGCGTTGTCACCCCTTGTGCGGCGGGCATGCCCAGACTTAGCCAACCGAACAGTCGCCCCTTGTGCGCATCGGCGACATGATCGGATGCCACGGCGACAAGCGGCGCGAACAGCAGGTTGAATGCCAATTGGAAGACAACAAAGGCGAACAGCAGAGCGGCCGTCGATGCCGCCATAGCCATGGCCGCAAAGCTTACCAGCGTCGTTACCAGTCCGACGCCGATCAGCGGGAATCGGGTGCCATGGCGGTGTACCAGCCTGTCGCTGCTCCAGCCGCCGACGATGTTGCCGAGGCTGGATGCGATCCCGCCAGCGAACAAAATCCGGCTCAATGCGTCGACGCTTCCGGCCGGGGCCAGCTCGGACACGCGTTGCGGCAGGATGAGCCCAATCAAAGGAATGAAGCACAGAAAGGCGCCAAATGTAGCGGCCAGATAGACCGCTGCAAAAACGGGCAGTCGGGCTCCGCTGCCCTCTGTCGTCATGGCGTGGTCGTCACGATCGTGGCGGTGCCGTGGATTGGCGGACAACCAGGTCAAACGGCGCCTGGAATGTGCCCGAAGCCACGTCACCTGCCGCTGCCGCAATCAACCGCTCGCACAGCATGCCGGCCATCGCGGCGATGGGTTGCCGAATGGCGGTCAAAGGCGGGACACTGAATCGAACGCCGGGTGTGTCATCAAAACTGATGACGGACATGTCGGCAGGCACGGTCAAGCCGCGATGGCTTGCAACGTGGAGACAGGCGAAGGCCATTTCGTCATTGCCAGCGATGACCGCTGTCGGCGGACCGTCATGCGCCAGCAGATTTTCCATCGCCTCGACGCCCGACAAGAAACTGAAATCGCCATGTTCGATGAGCGGGTCCGCAGCACCCGACGCGATCATAACCTCCTGATAGCCGTCCAGTCGGGCATTTGTGGCGCTGTAGTCGCGGCTGCCGGAGATGAATGCAATTCGACGGTGTCCGAGCGACAAGAGATGCTCGGTCGCCATGCGGGCTGCAGCCCTGTCGTCCATTGAAACATCAATACTGCAATCGTCCGCCGACGCCCCGATGCGGCCGAACGGAATCGAACGGTCCGATAGTAGTCGCGCCAGTGCGGTATTGGCCGTGTGGGGGGGCGTCAGCATGACACCGTCCGGCCGCAATGCGATCAATGCCCGTTCGACCTGCTTGCACGCCAGTTCGGGGTCGGTGTCGACTAACTCGAACAGCAGGTGGTATCCCCGCTCCTCACATGTGAGCATGCCGCCACACAACATTTGATCGACCCAGTCGTTACCCAGTCCCGCTTGCCAATTGTGGAGCGTGCGCTGTCGGTCATTGATGGCCAAAATCAGGTAGGATCGGGCGCCACCCATCCTGCGCGCAGACAGATTGGGCACATAGCCGAGGGTGTCGATCGCGGAAAGGATGCGCGCGCGTACCGCCGGCTTGACGCTTGGCGCGTTGTTGATGACCCGCGACACCGTCTGACGTGACACGCCCGCTGCCGCAGCCACATGTTCGATCGTTACATTTCGGCCCCTGTTCACGCTAAGCCTTTCCTATCAGTGGGCGTCTGCCAACGCAAATTATGGCCTGTGTCGCCCTTAATGTGAACGCTCATTTTTTTGTTGTGAACGTTCACATTAAGGGGCATATGGCAGTCAAGGCCGAATCAAACAAGGCCGTGAGGGAGAGAAGAAATGAGGAGCTATCGCGCCCTTTGCATGCTTGGCGTTGCCTTGTCGGCAATCAGCTTGCCCGTGCACGCCCAGACCACGACGCCGAGCGAGGCTGCCGCCAATGAGGAGGATCAATCCTCGTCAGGCGACATTGTCGTCACGCTCGACCGCCGCGAACAGCGCCTTCAGGATTTTGCCGGGACGGCAGCCACCTTTTCCGGTGACGACCTGCAGCGTCGCGGTATTCAGGATCTGTCCGATTTCAACGACGTTTTGCCTGGACTGACGGTTGCCAATAATGGCGGCAATATCGAAGTGTGGATCCGCGGTGTCGGGTCGAGCAACAACACCGAATTGGGTGATCCGGCGGCTGCGACCCACTGGGAGGGCGTGTACCTACCGCGTCCGGCGGGCATCGGTTCCGCATTTTTTGATATCGAACGCGTTGAGGTGAATGTCGGCCCGCAAGGCACATTGCGCGGGCGCAACGCCACCGCCGGTTCGGTCAACGTCATCGCTTGGAAACCCGGCCTTGGCGTCTGGGACGCCGAACTCGAAGGCGAGTATGGCAATTATAACCAGACTTCGCTGCGCGGGATGGTCAACGTGCCAATTGGCGACCGCGTGGCGGTGCGTTTTTCCGGCCTCACGCTCAGCCATGACAGCTATTACAATAATGTCGGTCCGGTAACCGGCATCGACGTGGCAGAGGCGGAGGACAATTACGCTGCCCGCCTGCAAATCTTGTTCGAGCCCACCGACCGGCTGCGCATCCTGCTGGCCGGTGACTATATTCACGAAACCGGCACCGGTTACACCGGCACCAACTATGCCAACCCGCTGGGCAATGGCGTCGACCCCGATGATATCGACAATCCGCGCAACGTGGTCGCGCGGGCTTTCACGCCTGATCTCGACACCAAGCACTGGGGTTTGCGGGGCGTTGTCACTTATGACCTGACCGACGACGTCACGATCGAATATACCGGCAGCTATCGTGATCTGGTTTATGATTATGACGCGGTCACGCCGATCGCGCCGTTTTACCCCGGGCTTGTCGACGGCCTGGCGCAGTTGCCCGGCACGCTCGAAGAGGAGCTGGATAATTTTTCCCGCTTCCGTTCGATCACCGATTCCGAATCGCACTATCACGAGCTGCGCTTGTCGGACACGACCGGGGCATTCATCTGGAGCCTGGGCGGCAATTATTTCACCGAAGACCAGTTTGCCTTCCTCGGCTCGGCGGCAGACCGGAACCTGTTTTTCTCTGGTGCCGAGTTCAATACGCGCGTCGATGCAGAGGCATGGGCAGTCTATGGCGATGCCACGTTCGAGGTCGATGACCGGTTCCGGGTGACCGCAGGCTTGCGCTATACCGATGAGCGCAAGGAGCGCACCGGCGTCGCCGCACGCTATGGCTTTGCGCTGGGCGACGGCAATTTCAATTGCTGCGGCGGCGTCCGCGTCGGCACCGAAGGGTTTGAATTTGCGGCGCGTGGGCGCACCATCTTCAACCCGGACACTGATGGCAATGGCGCTGTTTCCGACCAGGAAGTCATTAATTTCTATTTCAACGGCATCCGGGCCTTTGGCACCCGCGACAATGTCGACAATATTTTCGCCAACGGCCCGTTCCCCGGCCACTTTGGTTTTGTTCCGGGCCTGCCGACCTGCGAAGATACGATCACCGGCGACTTCTTTACCTGCCAGGGGTTCGAGCCAAGCGGCCAGTTCACGTTCGGCCTTCCCTTTCCCGGGCAAATTTTCCGCCAGCAAGGGCAGCGTTCGGACAATTTTGTCGATTGGCGTCTGCGCGCGGAATATGACATCACCGACGACAATCTTGTTTATGCGTTGATCGCCACCGGCCACAAATCCGGCGGTTTCAATGACAATATCGGTGATGCGGGGGTCACGCCGTTTTACGATACCGAGCGGCTGCGCCTCTATGAAGTCGGCACAAAGAACGAATTCTATCTGGGTAGTGTTCGCACGCGGTTGAACGCGTCCGCTTTTTACAACGACTATTCGGACCAGGTGTTCACGTCTTTGCTGTCGGTGTCGCAAATCATCGATTTTCAGAATGCGCTGGGCAACACCATTCCGGTGCCGCCCAATACCAACACCGCGCTGGTCATTTCCTTTAACTTCAACGCGGCAGATTCGGAAATATACGGCATCAACCTCGAAGGCGGGTTTGAACTGCCGCACAACATCAACCTGAACTTCAACGCATTGTGGCTCGAAGCCAACATCCTTGATGCCGAACCGATCCAGGATTTCCGCTTCCAGTCGGACGTGGCGCCGACCGAAGCGGTGTTTCAGCCGATCGACGGGCGTCGCTTGCCGCGCACGCCACGTTGGCAGCTGAACTCGTCGCTGTCGCAAAGCTTCACATTGCCGTCGGGATCGCTCGATTATATCGTATCGGTCGGGTACCGCTCATCGTCATACCAGACGATCTTCAATTCGATCGACTTCCAGAATCCGACCATGCCGCGCCTGCGCCTGAATGTTCGGGTAGGGGGGTATTTCACGGTCGAGTTGGGCTTTGGCTATTCGCATGGCGCGGACGGCAAGCTGCGGTTCGAGGCCTATGTCAACAACCTGACCAACGCCGTCCACGAAGCGGCTATCATCATCACACAGTTTGACAATACGCGCTTTTTCACGCGGCCACGCACCTATGGCGGGCGTGTCCGACTGCGCTTCTGATACACCCAAACCGGTAACGCGGGGCGGCCCAATCGTTGCCCCGCGTACCGGCGGCTTGTTCACCGCTATCCGTTCATGGGAGGATGATGCATGTCGCCCCGCCTGTTCCTGCTCGCCCTATGCGTCCTCACTGCGGCACCTAACGCCTTGGCGCAGGGCCAGCTCGCCACACCCTCTCCGGCTGCGGAGTCCATCGAGCCGCATCATGCGCCCGACGGTTATGCTCTGGTCTGGTCCGATGAATTTACGGGTCATGGCCTGCCCGACGGGTCGCGCTGGCGTTACGATACGCACCGCAACCGGCAGGGCTGGTACAATCAGGAACGGCAATATTATGCCGCAAACCGGCTCGAAAACAGCCGGGTTGAAAATGGTCGGCTGATTATCGAAGCACGCGAGGAACGGCTCGACCCCGCGGTGTATCCGGACTGGGGTCGCCAGCGTTACACCTCGGCCCGGCTTTTGACGCAGGGTGTACAGGCCTGGACATACGGTTTTTTCGAAATCCGCGCCAAACTGCCCTGCGGCGTCGGCACCTGGCCGGCGATCTGGATGCTGCCCGAAGACCCGACGGTCGAATGGCCCAATGGCGGGGAAATCGACATCATGGAACATGTCGGCCACGCGCCGGGGGAGATTAACCAGTCGGTCCACACCCGCGCCTTCAACTTTACGCGCAACACGCAGAAGACGACGAAGTTCATGGTCGCTGATGCATGCGACACCATGCACCGGTATCAGCTATTGTGGACGCCGGAATTTGTCCTGACCGGGGTCGACGACCAGCCGAAATTCCTGTTCCGCAGCATCGCCAATGACCGGACCCGCTGGCCGTTCGACCAGCCGATGCATTTGTTGCTCAATATTGCGGTTGGCGGCAATTGGGGTGGCCAGCGCGGCATCAATGCCGACGCTTTTCCCGCCCGCATGGAAATCGACTATGTCCGCGTCTACCAGTTGCCAGCCGGCGCTGTGAACCCTGCGGCCCCCGCCGCTTCTAATGGAGGGCGCTGAGCATGGCCCTTGCTCCTGTAACCGCTGCCACCCCGTCCGCCCCGGGCAAGTCGGACCGGACATTGTTCGTCCTGTCGCTGGCGCTGTTCTTCATCTGGGGATTTGCGACCGTCCTCATCGATATCCTCATCCCAAAGCTGCGCGGCCTGTTCGAACTCAGCTTTGCCGAAGCGATGCTGACCCAGTTCGCCTTCTTCCTCGGCTATTTCATCTTTTCACTGCCGGCGGGTTGGGCGGTGGCACGACTCGGCTATATCCGCGGCATCATCCTGGGATTGGCGGTCATGACCATGGGGTGCCTTTTGTTCGTGCCCGCAGCGCGACTGGGCGTCTACCCCGGCTTTCTCGGCGCCTTGTTCATCATGGCAGCGGGCATCACCATTTTGCAGGTGGCGGCCAATGCCGTGATTTCGATTAGCGGTGACCCTGCGCGCGCATCCGCCCGACTGACGCTGGCACAGGCGTTCAACAGCTTTGGCACCTTCATCGGCCCCTTTGTCGGTGCGGCATTGATCCTCGACGAAGGCATTGTCCCGACGGCCGGTGTGGAAAGCCTGTCGCCCGACGCGCTCGCCGCCATACGCAGTGCCGAGGCAGCAGCCGTGCTGCCGCCCTATCTCGGCATTGCGGCGGTCTTGATCGTCCTGATGGCCATATTCTTTGCCAAGCGGGACCTGTTGCCCCGCGCTGCGCCCGAAGCGGCGGGGCAGGGGCTTGGTCTCCACCTCTTGCGCAACCGGCGGGTGGCGTTCGGCGTCCTTGCCATCTTTGCCTATGTCGGCGCCGAAGTGTCGATCGGCTCCTTGCTCGTCAATTATCTCGCGCAGCCGTCGGTTCTGGGTGCCGGCGAAGCAACCGCCGGCCGGTTGATCTCGCTCTATTGGGGCGGGGCCATGGTCGGGCGATTTGTGGGATCATGGGTGCTGGCGCGCCTCTCCCCCGGCCGCGTGCTTGCGTGCGCAGCGGCTCTGGCGATCGGGCTGGCGTTTGCGTCCGCCATTTCGGGGGGGCTGTTTGCCGCCGTGACTATCCTCGCCATCGGCCTCGCAAACGCCATCATGTTTCCCACCATTTTTTCGCAGGCCGTGATCGGCCTTGATGACAGCGACGCGCCAAAGGCCGCAGCTTTGCTGTGCATGGGCATTGTCGGCGGGGCGATTTTGCCGCTGGCAACTGGTGCCGTGGCGGATTTGGCGGGGCTTGGCTGGTCGCTGATCGTGCCGGCGCTGGGCTATGCCTGCGTGGCCATGTTCGGCCTTTATGTCGCGCGTCAGACAAAAGGAGCGCAGGCGTGACAATGCATTGGACCACGCGACTTCGTTTCCTGGCCGCTGCCGCGTCAAGCCTGTTGCTGGGCGGCTGCATGGCAACGACAGCGGATACCGCGCCGCAAGTGATCGCGAGCAACGCCGCCGGCACGCGCGGCGAGCCCGCGGCAATTGAGCAACGGATCGACGCACTGCTCGCAGCCATGTCGGTCGAACAAAAGGTCGGGCAGGTGATCATGCCCGACATTTCGACTATTTCGCCTGACGACGTCCGACGCTTTGGTTTCGGGACCATCCTTAATGGCGGCAATAGTGGCCCGGGTGGGAACGAACGAGCTCTGGCGGCGCAGTGGCTCGCGCTTGCCGATGCCTTTTGGGATGCATCGACGGCTGCGCGCGATGACGGTCGACCGGCCATTCCCGTCCTGTGGGCGACCGACGCGGTGCATGGCCACAACAATGTCGTCGGCGCGACAATTTTCCCGCACAATGTGGGCCTGGGCGCCACCGGCAATGCCGATCTCGTCCGCCGCATAGGGGAGGCGACAGCGGCCGAAATTGCCGCCACCGGCATCGATTGGACCTTTGCGCCGACCATTGCGGTTGCCCGCGATGACCGCTGGGGGCGCACCTATGAAAGCTATGGTGAGGATCCGGCGCTGGTGTCCCGGCTGGGCGCGGCGATGGTAGAGGGGTTGCAGGGCCGGGCCGGTTCGAACGACTTTCTCTCACCCCGTCATGTGCTGGCAACGGCCAAGCATTTTTTTGGCGACGGTGGCACGGGCGGTCGCGATCAGGGTGATACGCTGGGCGATGAAGCCGCTCTGATCGCACTACATGCCGCCCCTTATCCTGCCTCGATCGACGCCGGGGTGCAAACGGTCATGGCCTCATTCTCAAGCATCAATGGCGTCAAGATGCACGGGAACGAGACTTTTTTGACCGGCTTGCTGCGCCGCGAAATGGCGTTTGACGGGTTGGTGGTGGGTGACTGGAACGGTCATGGCCAGCTGCCGGGATGCACCAACAGCAATTGCCCGCAGGCACTGCTTGCCGGCCTCGATATCTATATGGTGCCGGAGGATTGGCGCGCGCTGCATGCGACACTGCTGACGCAAGTTGCCGACGGCACCATCCCCATGACCCGCCTTGACGAGGCGGTCCGGCGCATCCTGCGCGTCAAGCTGCGCATGGGCTTGTTCGAGCGTGGCCGTCCGTCGAGCCGCCCGCTGGCGATTCAGCCAGGGCAACTGGGACATGCCGACCATCGTGCCCTGGCGCGGCAGGCGGTGCGCGAATCGCTGGTCCTTTTGTCCAATCGTGGGTCCTTGTTGCCGCTCGATCCGCGCTCGCGCATTCTCGTCACCGGGCCGGGTGCGAACAGCATCGCGATGCAAAGCGGCGGCTGGACGATCAGCTGGCAGGGCGGTGGTGACCTCTCCAATGCCGATTTTCCCGGTGCGCAGTCCATTTGGGCGGGTTTGTCGGAACAGATCCTGGCGGTAGGCGGGCAGGCCGAACTGTCGGCAGACGGGCATTATGCCGTCCGGCCCGACGTCGCGATCGTC
>CAZAWL010000008.1:0-1384 GCA_964488705.1 uncultured Sphingopyxis sp. | reverse complement strand
CGGCGGCGGGGCGCGTGCCGCTGGTTCGGGCGGGTGCGGCTGTGGGCGGGCGCAGTGTAGCGCTTGTGGCGGCGGATGGCCGACGCATCGACCTTCTCGCATCGCGCGGTGTTTCGCCCGATGGGAATCTGTCGGTAACGCCACAGGATTGGCAGGCACAGGAAGACGCACGACAACTTCGCTGGACAGGCGCGGCCTCTTGGCATCTTGGGTCGGACGCGCTGATCGATTTGCCCCCCCCGGGCGCAGGCCGTGAATGGGCCCTGGAGTGGGTTTATGCCGTTTCGCTCCGCCCTGCCGGACGCGTCCTTCTCGATTGTGGCAGCGGTTGTTCGGCTCCGGTGGATATGACTGCCGCCATGGCGCTTGCCGAAGGAAAGGGGTGGCGGACCCTGACGCTGCCGTTGCGCTGTATGGGCTCTGCGCTGGCCTCCGGCGGGCAGGGCACATTGCCGCTGCGCCTGAACAGCGCGTCTGGCTTTACCATGTCGCTGTCGTCGCTCGAAATCGTGTCGGTTCCGACCGATGCCGCGTGCCATTTCTAAGAGCTCGCTGAGCCGTCAGAGGCGGTTGCGCCCGACCTGCCGCCACCTCCAGCGACGATCGCCTCCATAACCGACCTGACGCAGCGCGCGAATGGCCGCCGGTTTCCCAGCGGCCCGATGCCGACCCGAAAATCCAGTCCACTTGCCGCTCTATTGACTTGACTCGCTGCAAAATACGACCAACGACCAGCCGATGTCCGCCATGTCCATCACCATCAATGGCGAGCCGCGCACTGTCGCTGCCGGTACCATTGCCGACCTCGTCGCGGCGCTGGGCCTGCCGATTGCCAAGGTGGCGGTAGAGCGTAACCGTGAAATTGTGCCGCGCTCGACGCTCGGCGCGGTCATGCTCGTCGACGGCGATGAGCTGGAAATTGTCCATTTTGTCGGGGGTGGCTGACGTGCCGGTACATGATGACAGCTGGACCGTCGCTGGCCGCACTTTTACATCGCGGCTGATCGTCGGGACGGGCAAGTACAAAGATTTTGAACAGAATGCGGCGGCGCTCGTCGCGTCGGGGGCCGAAATCATCACCGTCGCGGTACGGCGCGTCAACGTGTCGGACCCGACGGCACCGATGCTGACCGACTATATCGACCCCCAAAAATATACCTATCTGCCCAACACCGCCGGCTGTTTCAACGCCGACAGCGCCATCCGCACGCTCCGCCTGGCGCGGGAAGCCGGCGGCTGGGATCTCGTCAAGCTGGAGGTGCTGGGGGAGGCAAAGACGCTCTATCCCGATATGCGCGAGACATTGCGGGCGACCGAGGTGCTGGCCAAAGAGGGGTTCCTGCCCATGGTCTATTGCGTCGACGACCCGATTGCCGCGAAACAG
>CAZAWL010000007.1:0-18290 GCA_964488705.1 uncultured Sphingopyxis sp. | reverse complement strand
GGCTGCCGGTTATCTCTATGCCGCCGTCGGCTGACAGGTGATGCGTCGCAAAATACAGCATCGGCGTCGCGGCAGGGCCGATGGCGAGCACGGTGCAGCCGCTGTCCACCAGCCCGGCCGCCAAAGCGTCCGCCAGCATCGGCGAGGATAGGCGCCCGTCATAACCCAGGGCAACGCGGCTGCCGCCCGACCGGAGCGTCATCGTGCCGAAGCTGCGGCCGATGGCATAGGCGTCATCGCTCGACAATGTCGTGCCGATGACCCCGCGAATATCATATTCGCGCAGCAAGGTTGGATCAAAGCTGTGCATGGTCTTGGTCATAGAGTGGCCGTACTTTCATACCGGAATCAGCGGGGCAGCGACGGGCATCGGCAGCGCCAAGCCGGCCATCATTTCCCGTAATTCCTGACGGGCGGCGATATGGCTGGTGCCAAGTTCGCCCAGATGCCCCCGGTCGAGCAATGTCAGCCCCGACGGGAAAAGCTCGCGAAAGATAACCCGCTCTGACAGGCCGGGCACGACGCGAAATCCGACCCGGCGCGACAGGGCGTCGATCGCTTCGGAGACGCGGCGCATGTTGCGCGCCTCGACATGTTGCACGCGGTTGCGCAACACGACCCAGTCAATCTCTCCGCCATCGATCTGTGCTCTCGTCTTGCGCGCATTCCAGATGAGTTCGGCATAAAAACTGGGCCGTTTGACCTTGAAATTTTCGGCATCGACCTGACCGATCAGGTCAAAGTCGACAAAGCTGTCATTCACCGGCGTTACCAGCGTATGCGCGAGTGTCGCCATATGGCGTGCCAATATGTCGTCGCGACCCGGTGTGTCGACGATGAGGAAATCGGCCCCGTCGGCGAGCGCCAGCACGCGGTCCTGCAACGCGTCGACAGGGCCGTCGCCGAACACATCAAAACGCGGGGTCGGCAATGTGATGCCGCGACGATTGGCGGTTTCGCTACGATTTTCCAGATAGCGATGGAAACTGCGTTGGCGATGGTCAAGGTCCAGCCCCGACACGCGCGCGCCCAGTTGGGCGAGCGCAACAGCAACATGCACGGCACAGGTCGATTTTCCCGTGCCGCCCTTTTCATTGGCAAAGACGATAATGTGCGGGCTGGCAGCAGGCGCGCTCAATGGGGACTCCCGGGTGATAATTAGGGGTGGCCTCCCCGGTCTGGCGAAGGCTACATGACCGGGCCTGTAATGACTGGGAGGCCGGCTTGCAAACCATCACTGACATCACCGACCTGCGCGGTGCGGTGCGCCGCTGGCAACGCGCCGGACAAACGGTAGCGCTGGTGCCGACGATGGGCGCGCTGCACGCGGGCCACATCGCGCTGGTCGAGCGTGCGCAGGCACTCGCCGACCAGGTGGTCGCATCAATCTTTGTGAATCCGACGCAGTTCGGCCCCAACGAAGATTTTGCCGCCTATCCGCGGCGCATGGCCGAGGATGCGGCCATGCTGGCAGCGGCCGGCACGGCGATTTTGTGGGCCCCCGATGCCGGTCTGGTCTATCCCGCCGGCCATGCCACACGCGTCAGCGTCGGCGGGCTCGACCGGCGCCTTTGTGGTGCAGCACGACCGGGCCATTTTGACGGCGTCGGCACTGTCGTTTCGATATTGTTCAATCAGGTCGGCCCCGACATCGCGCTATTTGGTGAAAAAGACTGGCAGCAATTGGCGATCATCCGGCGCATGACGCGCGACCTTGCGTTTCCGGTGGATATTGTCGGCGTGCCAACGGTCCGCGATACCGACGGCCTCGCCCTCTCTTCGCGCAACGCCTATCTGTCGACATCGGAACGTCGCGCCGCTGCCGCGCTGCCCAAGGCGATGCAGCAGGCCGCCCGGCTGATCGCCGGCGGACAGGATGCGACCAGCGCACTCAACGCCGCGCGCGCCAGCATCATGGCGGCAGGCTTTGCCAGCATCGACTATTGCGACATGCGCGATGGCGATACGCTGCGTAGCCTGCGCCGGGCCACAAGCTCCGCCCGGCTGTTTGTCGCGGCGCGGATCGGCCCGGCTCGGCTTATCGACAATATCCCCGTGCATGGGTGATGCGCCCCGGCCCAGCGCTGAGCGGCCCGAGAAAATCGAACCGTCGTTAACCTTTTGTTGACCATGATTGCCGACATTGACGTCAACAGCCGCCATCGGGCGGCGGATGGGGGTGCATGTCATGGCAATCAAGCTTTCAACGGGGGCGCAATTATTTGACGCCAATCTGGCAGCCGCAGGACGCGGCAATGCGCGGGCCTATTTCGAACTGGGCATGGCCTATTCGACCGGCACCGACGGCGTCGCCATCGACCTGATCGAAGCGCATAAATGGTTCAACCTCGCCGCGCTCGCCGGTATCAAGGAGGGCAGCAGCTTGCGGGCCGAAATCGCTGCGGAAATGGACCGCGACGAAATCGCCGAAGCCCAGCGTCAGGCTCGCGCCTGGATTGCCAGCCTCTCCGCACCGCAGCCACTGCGCAATATCGCCTAAACCTGTCCCTTCTTAAAGGGTGTGAATTCAGCAAGATAGCTGCTTTCCTGTTCGCTCGCGGGTCGCTCGCGCGCCAGGAAATCCGCGACCGCCGCCCTAAATCCGGGGTGCGGAATATAGTGGGCCGACCATGTCGCCGACGGCTCATAGCCGCGCGCCAGCTTGTGCGAGCCCTGTGCCCCCGCCTCCACCCGCGACAGCCCTGCGGCGATGGCAAAATCGATAGCCTGATAATAGCATAGCTCGAAATGCAGGCACTCCACCTCTGCCAGCGCGCCCCAGTAGCGCCCGTAGAGCGCGTCCTTGCCGATGAAGTTGAGCGCCGCCGCCACCGGCAGGCCCGTCGCCCGATCATCCGCGACAACCAGCAGAATGCGATGCGCCATCCGCTGTCCCATCATCGTAAAGGCGTCGCGCGTGAGGTAGGGGCGTCCCCATTTGCGCGCGCCGGTATCCTGATAACAGGCCCACATCACGTCCCAGTCGGCCGGTTGAATGGCATCGCCGGTCAACGACCGGACCCTGACCTGTGCCTGCGCCAGCCGGCGTTCGCGGCGGATGGCCTTGCGCTTGCGCGAACTGAGCGCCGAGAGAAAACCGTCAAAATCGCCATAACCGCGATTGAACCAGTGAAACTGCGTGTCGCGCCGGATCAGCCACCCGGCATCCTCAAACACCGCGATATCGGCTTCGCACACAAAGGTGGCGTGGGCGGACGACAGGTCATGCTGATCAACGACGGCTTCGAGTGCGGCCACCAGTTGGCGCGCACCCGCCGAATCAGCCGCCAGCAACCGGCGTCCGGGCACCGGTGTGAAGGGCACGGCCACCTGCAGCTTGGGGTAATATTGCCCGCCCGCCCGCTGCCACGCCTCTGCCCAGCCATGGTCAAAGACATATTCGCCCTGACTATGCATCTTGATATAGGCGGGCGCGACAGCCGTCAGGCCGCCATCACCCTGTGCACCGATCATCATCGGGGTTGGCTGCCAGCCGGTACCGGGACCAACGCTGCCCGATTCTTCGAGCAGCGAAAGAAAACAGTGGCTGACAAAGGGGTCCGCGTCGCCGGCCACAGCGTCCCACCGGGCGGCTGGAATGGCAGCGACGCCGTTAGCGAGTTGTGCCACCAAGGGAGGATCGGCAGCGGCCATCAGGCGGACGTGGGCGTCAGGCCCTGATCGCCACGATCGCGTCGATTTCGACGGCAGCACCGCGTGGCAATGCCGGCACGCTGACGGCACTGCGCGCGTGGCGACCGGCATCGCCAAAGGCGAGCTGCATCAGTTCCGACGCACCATTGGCGACTTCGGGCTGCTGCGTGCATTCGGGCGTGGACGTCACGAAAACGCCCAGTTTGACGATGCGTTCGACCCGCGCAAGGTCACCCAAGGCCGCCTTCATCTGGGCAATCAGCATCAATCCGCACAGTTGCGCCGCGTCCTTGCCAGCGGCGACGTCAAGGTCGGCACCGAGCCTGCCGCCGACGATGGCGCCGTCGCGGAAAGACACCTGGCCGGAGATATAGAGCAGGCCGTCATGCTCCACAGCCGGCACATAGGCCGCAATGGGCGCCGCCGGTGTCGGCAGGCTCAGCCCAGCGGCGGCGAGACGGGATTCAACGCTGTCGGTCATAGTCATACTCCTCGATGGGCCGTGCCGTTGCGCCGCATCATAATGGAATGCCCGCGAAACGGTCCTGTATCCAGGTCGTCGCCTTGGCCCAGTCATCAATGCGATCATGGGCATCGCTGGCGGATGGTGCCGCGCCTGCAATGCGCGGTTCCCCCACCATGTGCAGACGGAATACATCGGGCGCGGCCGCCGCGACCGAGCCATGCTGATGCACCAGATCATCAACGAAGACAGCAACGCTGGGCGCATAGTCGGCAACGATGCGCGCCAGAGGCTCCCCCTTGCCGCCCTGATTGGTGTAAACCGGACAATCAATGCCTATGGCCCGCAGCTGGGCCGCCCGGCGGTCCCGCGCATCGTCGGTCAGGTTGGTCAGGACGACAATATCTGCCGTTTGGCCAAGGGTGGAAATCGCCTGAATCGCGCCGGTAATGGGCGACTGGCGGTGCATCTCGGTTGTAAAAAAGCTTTTCAGAAAGGGGAAAATCGCCTCCGGCGCCACCGCCTCCCCACTGCTGCGATACGTCATGGCGTTGCGGTAGCCGCCCGTTTCGGGGTGGAACAGCTGATCGATATCAAAGTGGATGTCATGCGCTTCGTCGAGCCATTCGCCAAAGGGCACGACCATATGCAACAGCACTTCGTCGCAATCGGTAATGAGCAGCGGCCGGGCCATCGCGTCAGTCCTGCGCCAGCTGGCTGGCGGCAGCAACTATCACACCCGGCCCGACGTTGAGCGCGGTGGCGCAGGCGACCAGGTCGGGTTCATGGTCCGCAAGGAAGCGCCCGATCACCGCCAGCGTCGCCGGCCGGTCCACGGCCTGACGCAGATGGTCCGCCGACATGCCGGTGACGTCAAGCAAGCGCCGCGCACGCGCCGGGTCGGCACAAACCCAACCCAGCGCGTCCAGCAGCAACGCGACGTCATCGCGTGTCGATAGCGGTTCGGAGGCGGGGAGTGCGGGCATGTGAGACGATACCATCAACAAGATTGTCTGTACCGCTCCCTTGGCCTATGACGCCCCGACCGGCAAGGGGTGCACGCACGTCCCATCAGCGCGCAACGGCAGAGGCAGCACCAACCAGGTCAGCTGCCCGCATGACAGAACAAGGATAGAGGGGCATGAACGACCCCAAAAGGGTAATGGTTGTCGAGGATAATGAGCTCAACCTGCGCCTGTTTTGCGATCTGCTGACGGCCCATGGCTATGTTGCAGAGCCGGTGCGCGACGGTCGCGATGTCATGGCAAAGGCGCAGTCGGTAAGGCCCCACCTGGTCATCATGGACATTCAATTGCCCCATGTCAGCGGCATGGACCTGATCAGCGCGATCAAAGCCGATGCGTCGCTGGCCCACGTCCCCATAATGGCCGTAACTGCCTATGCCGGCGGCGATGACGAAAGGCGCATCCGCGCCGCAGGCGCAGAAGCCTATGTGGCAAAACCCATTTCGGTGATGCGCTTTATCGAAACGGTCGAATCGCTGATCTGATTCGCGCGACCGGAACGGCCCAGATTACTTGATCTTGGCTTCCTTGAACTCGACATGCTTGCGCGCACGCGGGTCATATTTCCGCATCGACAATTTTTCAGTCAGCGTGCGGGGGTTCTTCTTGGTAACATAGAAGAATCCGGTGTCAGCGGTGCTGACCAGTTTGATCTTGACGGTGGTCGGCTTGGCCATGACCCGTTTCCTGCAATTGGACAAAAAGAAAAGGGGCAGCCGCGAAGCCGCCCGGAATGCGCCGCCATTGCGGTTTTTCGCGACGCTTGTCAACCGGCAACTGGTCTAGACCTGTTCGATTTTGATTGAATCAAAATCGCGGTCCAGTGTCCTTGTCTTCCGTGATTTCCTGGTCGTTCGGTGTTTCCACCCCACTCGAAATCACTCCCGTTGACCGACAAAGGGCATGATGAACGCCGCCCATCGCCAACGTTAGCGCGACGTTAACCCTTTGGGGCGCATCCTTGCCCATGCAATCGCCGCGATGCGAGGAGCTGTCCGATGATGACCGAAGCCAAGGCATGCCAGATCCGCAAAGATTTGCAGGGGCGGATTGCCGCCATCGCGCAAAGCGCAACCCGCATGTCGCCACGCCAGCTGGTGCAGGACGTCGATGACATCCGCTCCCTCGCACAGCATAACGGCTTTGCCACCGTATCCTGCCTCGCGGGCCGGCTCGAATCGGCACTGTCGCGCGACATGGGAGGGCCCACGCTGTTATGCTACCTCGACGCATTGCACGATGCGGTAAAGCTGGAGCCGATGCGTGCTGCGTCGCAACAGGCGCTGCTGGCATCCATCGCGCTGCGCGTCGGCGCCTGAGAGCCGGCTTGTCCGCCGCGACGGTCCATCGCTTTGTGGATCAGCATTGACGCGCTAGGCCGTTGCCCATGAACGCGCTGATGATCTGTTTTCTGGCCGCCGCCATGACGACTTTGGGCTCGCGCTGGTGGCTGCTGGCGCAAGCCGCTCAGCACCGCCTCGCTGGCTGGACCGCGCTGTTGCTGATTGCGTCGACCGCCATTCTGGCATCCGCGTTGTCCGCAGCGTTCGGAGCAACACTGGCGGCCCAATTCGCCGGACGCGGCATGCTCCTCCTCCTCGCCATCGCACTAGGGTTCGCCGCTATCGGCCTCGCATGGCCGGCAAAGCCATTGTCTGCTGCGCTTACCTCCGTCATGTCACGGCCTTTGCATGCGGGCATCCTGCTGCTGGCGGCCATGGTGAGCGACAGCGCTCCCTTCATCATTCTGGCCGCCACCGCCTGGACGAACGCGCCGCTGCTCGCTGCCGCCGGCGGCGCTGCGGGGCTGGTCCTCGCTGCCGTCGTCACCGCCCATATCTTGCCGCCCAACCAGACGCTGCCGGCCTGGCTGCACCATAGTCGCAGGGCGATGATGGTAGTGCTCGCCGTCACTGCCGCGATAGCTGCGGTTCTGGCCTTGGGTTTGGCGTGAGGGGCGCCCACGCGTCGCGCAAACAGGCTCTGGTCAAACCCCGCTTCGATGCGTAGCATATGCCAGCTGCGCGCTTCCGATCACGGGGTCACGCGCCGCCGAACAGGAGAGTCAGTCCATGAACTTATTGCGCACACAGATGCTGGCCGGATGCGCGCTGCTCATTGCAATTTCTGCACCGGTTGACGCCCAATCGCGCAACCGTACGCCAACGCCGCCGACCATCGGCTTTGGCCAAACAGTGAATGGCCGGTTGGCATCGGCGCAGCCCGATTGCAGCATCGAAACCCCGGCCAGCCGTCTCTTCCAATTCACCGTCGATGCCGCCACGCGCATCGAAGTCACGATGCGCGCGGATGATTTCGACACGCTGGTCGAAGTCGGCCGCATTACCGACTGCGCATTCGTTTCGATGGGGTCAAACGACGATGGCTCGGGGCCCGAAGACGGCCTGAACAGCCGGCTCACCGGCACGCTGCCTGAGGCGGGAACCTATTATATCCGCGCGACATCCTTTGGCGAGGGTGCGGTCGGCCCGTTTCAGCTCAGCCTCAACCGCCTGCCGCCGCTGCGCGGCGCGCCCGAACCGATTGCCATCGCGCTCGGCCAGACGATTGAGGGCAATCTGACGACCGAAGATGCCGTCATCAGCGAACCCAACTTTGAATATGGCATCGACGGCTCCGAAACCGAATCCATCATCGATGGCGGCCGGGCCTATCAGCTCTATTCGCTGGCCGGGAATGCAGGCGATGTCATGCAGATCCGCATGATGTCGGAGGATTTCGACAGTTTTCTCGAGGTCGGGGTGGACAGCCCGCTCGGCTTTTCGGTCGCTGAATCCAATGATGACGGCGGCGGTCCGGACGACGGCCTGAATAGCCGCCTGACCGTGACCTTTCAGCGCGCGGGCACATTGATTCTGCGCGTCAGTCCGCTCAGCGCCAATAATTTCGGGGCCTACAAGCTCATCGTCGAAACGCCGACGGCAGAGGATGAAAATGCATCCGCAGTCGCAGCCGAGGCGACGTCCGACCTGGTGGCTGCACCGACCAAATAAGCAGCGCCACCCCGCTCGGGACAAAGAAAACCCCGGTGTGCCATAGGGCGCACCGGGGTTTTTGATATCTGGCCCGGCATAAACCGGGGTGAGAAGCCGGCGTCAGCCGGAAGACGCAAGGTTGACCGCGCTATATTTGCCACGATCATCGACTTCGATATCGAATTCGACCCGGTCGCCTTCGTTCAGGCCATGAAAGCCGGCCCGTTCAACCGCACTGATGTGGACGAAACAATCCGACCCGCCATCATCACGCTTGATGAAGCCAAAACCCTTTGACCCGTTGAAGAATTTTACTTCCCCTGTGGTGCGTTCACCGGTCAGTTCCCGACGCGGGCGTGCCGGGCGGTCGCCACTGGCGAAGCCGCCGCCACCGCCGCCAGAGGTCAGCGGCAGTTGCTCGCCGACAATCTTGAGGTCGGTTGCGGAAATGCGTCCGTTGCGGTCGACCAGCGTGAAGGCCAAAGTCTGACCCGAGGCCAGCCCTTCGAGGCCTGCCTGCTCCACCGCGCTGATGTGGATGAACACATCGTCGCCGCCATCGTCGCGCGCAACAAAGCCGAAACCCTTGTCACGGTTGAAGAACTTTACGGCGCCGGTGCCTTCGCCAACGACCTGAGCCGGCATTTGAGGGCGCGCCGGACGTCCACCGCCGCCGCCAAAACCGCCGCGGTCGCCATAACCACCACCGCCCGAACGGTCACCCGTTCCGCCGCCGCCAAAGCGGCTGCCGCCCTCGCGGTCGCCGCCGAAGCCGCCCGACCGGGGCGGTTCGCCAAAGCCACCAGCGTAAAAATCACCCCCAAAGTCGTCGCGCTTGCCACGTCCCCGCTTGTTACCATTGCCGCCACCGCGACGTTCCCGATCAAAACCCATGCGCCGTTCAACACTCAAATAGTCCGTCCTGCCAACACTGGCGAACCACCCCGAACGGACAGGATTGCGGCGCCACGAGTCCACGGATTCTTCAACAGACTCGCCCGCTACATAGCGCAATTGTCGAAAACAGCGAACAAAAAAGCGGCGTCGGCTCGTCGGGCATGGCCGTCACGCCCGTGTCAGCACCATGCGGCACTGCTTGAGGACCATGCAGACTTGGCCTAAGGCCGTCGCATGACTGTCCATTTCTATGAAGAAGATCTGCCCGAAGGCGTGCTCGCGCCGGGCCCCGTCGCGGTCGATACCGAAACGATGGGGCTGCAAACCGCGCGCGATCGGTTGTGCCTGGTCCAGATCAGCGACGGCGGCGGCGACCAGCATCTCGTCCGCTTTGGCCCGCAGAGCAGCTATGCCGCGCCGCGGTTGCGGGCGGTGCTATCTGACGCCAACCGTTTGAAAATATATCATTTTGCCCGGTTCGACCTGGCCGCGATCAGCCAGTATCTGGGTGTGGAAGCCGGCCCGGTCTATTGCACCAAGATCGCCTCTCGCCTGGTCAGGACATATACCGACCGCCATGGCCTCAAGGAACTGGTGCGGGAATTGCTGGGGCACGAACTGTCAAAACAACAGCAATCGAGCGATTGGGGTGCGCCGGTGATTACCGAGGCGCAACGCGATTATGCAGCGAGCGATGTCCGCTATCTGCACGCCCTGAAGCGCGAATTGGACGTGCGCCTCGAACGCGAAGGGCGCGCCACATTGGCACAGGCCTGTTTCGATTTTTTGCCGGTGCGTGCAGCCCTCGACTTGGCTGGCTGGGCAGAAGCCGACATTTTCGCGCACGCTTGAGCCGGGCACCGAGCCATGTCGCACCAAGCCGATGATGTCCGCACCCGACGCCGCCAATGGGCCGCGCTGGGCGGGCGCCACGACCGGCTGGTGCGCGCCATGCAACTGGCGCTGCCCGTCATTGTCGGGGCGCTGGCTGCGGTGATGTTGTTTGCCCCGTTCAGCAACCACGGCCAGATCAGCTTTTTGGTCGCGAAGGATGCCATCGAGGTCGCGGCACAGCGAATCATGGTCAGCCGCGCCATGTATCGCGGCAGCGACAATCGCGGGCGGGCATTTGCCATCGCCGCCGACAGCGCGATCCAGCGCAGCGCCGCCGACCCGATCGTCCGCATGACCGGCGTCGACGCCCAGGTCACGATGGCCGAGGGACCGGCAACGCTGTCGGCCCTGGCAGGACGTTACGACCCGACACGCGACATTTTGATCGTCGACGGGCCGCTGCGCTTTGCGACGAGCGACGGGTATCAGCTCGACACCAGGGACGTGACCATCAATCTGCGGAACAGGACCGCCGCCAGCAGTCGGCCAGTCACCGGCGCGACGCGCATCGGCCGGTTCAGCGCCAACAGCATGGCCGTCGATCTGCAGGCGCGGACGGTATCGTTGCGCGGCAATGTCCACTTACGTATGACGCAGGGATTGCGATGAACCTCAGCGGAGCCCGGCCATGACCCTATCGTCCACCCTGAAGCGCCGGACACATACGCTGGCGCTCGCCGGCATCGGCTTTGGCGCGGCGGTGGTGATGCTGGCCGCTGGCGGCCATGTCGACCGCGCCGCCGCACAGGCGCTGGTGAACCATGACAGCAATGCCCCCGTTGACGTCTATGCCGACTATAGCGAGCTGCAATCGCGCGCCGACCGCGCGGTCATTTCGGGCAATGTGCGGATAGAGCAAGCAGGCATGCAGCTGCGCGCCGCGCGGGTAACGATCGCCTATAGCGACGGCACCGGCCTGTCGATCAACCGCATCGATGCGACGGGCGGCGTCACCGTGACCAAGGGCGGCGACACGGCGCGCGGCAACAGCGCGATCTATGACCTGAACCGGCGCATCATCACGCTGATCGGCAATGTCCAGTTGACACAGGGCGCCAATCGCCTGTCGGGCGGACGGATGGTCATCGACCTCGCCAGTGGACGGGCCAGTGTCGACGGACGCGGGGCACCCGCCGCAGCAGGCGATGGCAACGCGCCACGAGAGCCGGGTCGCGTCACGGGGCGCTTTACCGTACCGCAACGCAACACCACCACCCCGCAACAGTAAGCTGCCAGCCACAGGGCTGACAGGGGGTGATGGCGCGACCGCGCGCTTGTCACCATGCAATTTCGCTGCCACATGGCTGCTCATCACAAAAATGCAGCCAGAACCGCCCATGTCAGCCCTTGTCGACCCCGCCCCATCCGAAATTGACGCCGGCCCCGGCGGCGATCCCGCGATTGTGCGCGGCCTGTCGGTCGTTTCGCTGGCCAAAAGCTATGACAAGCGCAGCGTGCTGTCGGACGTATCGCTTTCGGTCGCGCGCGGTGAGGTAGTCGGGCTGCTCGGCCCCAACGGCGCCGGAAAAACCACCTGTTTCTATTCGGTGATGGGGCTCGTCAAACCCGATTCCGGGCGCATCATGCTCGACGGGGCAGACATTACGCCGCTGCCGATGTACCGGCGGGCGATATTGGGCCTGGGCTATCTGCCGCAGGAAACGTCAATCTTTCGCGGCATGTCGGTGGCCGACAATATCGGTGCGGTGCTCGAACTGGTCGAACCCGACAAGGTGGCGCGCAGCGTCCGGCTCGAACAGTTGCTCGACGAATTCGGGCTGACCAGATTGCGCGACGCGCCGGCCATGGCGCTGTCGGGCGGTGAACGCCGCCGGTGCGAAATTGCGCGGGCACTTGCCGCCAACCCGTCGATCATGCTGCTCGACGAACCCTTTGCCGGTATCGACCCTATTTCGATCAACGACATCCGTGACCTCGTCAAAGAGCTCAAGACGCGGGACATCGGGGTGCTCATCACCGACCATAATGTACGCGAAACGCTCGACATCGTCGATCGGGCCTGCATCATCTATGGCGGACGGGTGCTATTTGCGGGTAGCCCGCGCGAACTGGTCGCCGACCCGGAGGTGCGGCGGCTTTACCTCGGCGAAGGATTCTCGCTCTAGCGTGAGCCTACACTATGGCGTTGTCCCCCCGCCTCGACCTTCGTCAAACGCAAACGCTGGCCATGACGCCGCAGCTGCAGCAGGCGATCCGCCTGCTGACCTTGTCCAACCTCGAACTCGAAGCAGAGCTCGCCGCTGAAATCGCCAAAAACCCGCTGCTGGAAATGGCGGGGGAAGGCGGCGACACGGCCGACGAAGCACCTCCGCCGGACAATGCAGACCGGGCCAAGGCAGCCGATACTCTGATAGAAGAGGGAGTCGGCGCCGTCGGCGAGGCGCTGGACGCCGATTATGCGGCGGACACATTTCATCATGACTGTGCAAGCGATTCGGTATGGCAACAAGGCCAGTCCGACGCGGGCGGTAGCGCCGACGGCGTGGATTTCGACAGTTTCGGCTCGGGACCCGCCAGCCTGTACGACCATGTGGCAGCGCAGCTGGGTCAGCTGTTGTCCGGCGACGACCTCGCCATAGCGCTGATGCTGATAGAGGGGATGGACGACGCGGGCTATATCAGCACCAACTTGCCGGACCTCGCGCTGCGCCTGCGCGCGCCATTGCAGCGGGTCGAGGCGGTCCTGGCGATTGTGCAGCAATGCGACCCCAGCGGCATCGGCGCACGCGATCTGGCCGAATGTCTCGCCATTCAGGCGCGGGAGGCCGATCGCTATGACCCGATGATGGCCCGGCTGATCGACAATCTCGACCTGCTCGCCCGCGGTCAGATCAGCCAGTTGCGGCGCATGTGCAACGCCGATGAGGAAGACATGGCGGACATGATCCGCGAATTGCGCGGCTATGACCCAAAGCCGGGCCTGCGCATTGCGTCCGCCGCCGACCCATCGCCCGTCACCGTTGACGTGTTTGTCCGCGCCATCGCCGGCGGCTGGGCCGTAGAAATCAACGGTGAGACTCTGCCCCGCCTCCTCGTCAACCGGCGCTATTATACCGAGCTGCGCAGCCTTGCCGGCAAGGGGCCGCAGCGCAGCTGGCTGTCCGATTGCCTGGCCAGCGCCAACTGGTTGGTCAAGGCGCTCGACCAGCGGCAACAGACCATCATCAAGGCGACGCAGGAAATTGTCCGCCAGCAGGAGGGATTCTTCCTCCACGGCGTGTCGGCGCTCAAACCACTCACCCTGCGCCAAGTGGCCGACAGCGTCGGATTGCACGAATCGACGGTGAGCCGCGTGACGAGCAACAAATATCTCTCGTGCGCGCGCGGCACATTTGAGCTCAAATATTTCTTTTCCAGCGGCATCAGCGCCGAAGGGGAGGATGGCATGTCGGCCGAAGCGATCAAGAGCCGGATCAAGGCGCTGATCGACGGCGAAGCGGCCAATGCCATCCTGTCCGATGACACGTTGGTCGACATGCTGGTCAAGGAGGGGTGCCCTATCGCCCGCCGCACCGTCGCCAAATATCGCGAAGCGATGGGTATCGGGTCGAGCGTGCAACGCCGCCGCGCCAAGGCGATTGGCCTGTGATACGCCGGTCCGTGACTCTTATATGCGCGGCCATGATGCTTGTACCCGGCTCCGCGCAGGCAGAATCGCCGGTGCCGCTGGTCGGGGAAGCTGCGACGATCGTCGCAGACCGCAGCTATTTCCTTCGCGACGACCGGCCCGGTTGCCCGGCGCAAACCCGCGCCTGCCGGCAACGTGCCTTTCTGGTGCGCGGGGATGCGGTGGTCGTCGACGAAAGCGACAATGGCTTCATCATGGTCAATTATGTCGACCGTGCCGGCCGCTGGACCAACGGATGGATGCCCGAGGACGCGGTTCGCGCCGCCCCATTCACCCCGCAGCCCGGCGACTGGCTGGGTTCCTGGCAGCGGGCCGACGCATCGCTGCACATTCGCGCCGGCACCGATCCGGACCGGCTGATCGTCAATGGCGCAGCGTTCTGGCGGCACCACAACCCCGCCATGCCGAATGATGCGGTGATTCACGATGGCGCGCTGGAGGATGCGGGCTTTACCTTGGTGGGCGCGGATACCGCCATGCTGGGCCGACCGGATACACGCTTTGGTGCCTATGACTGTCAGGTGCAGCTGCGCCATATCGGTACCTATTTGATGGTGTCCGACAACGGGTATTGCGGTGGCCTCAATGCCAGTTTTACAGGCATCTACCGTCGCACCGGCGGTTGAGTGCAGCCCGCAGCGCCGGAACCATTCGTTGCTTGCGGTTCATTTGCGGGTCGATAAGACTGGGGGCATGAAACCGATTGCCTCAGCTTTGCTCGCCGCCGCCTTGGCGCTGAGCCCCACCATCGCCTTTGCCCAGGATGCTTCGCCGCCCGCCGCGCCTGCGGCAAACACCGAAGCGGCCGCTGCAGAAACGCCGGCGCCGGTCCCCGCGCTCCAGCATGTCACCCTGTCGACGGCGTTGGGGGACATCGTCATCGCACTGGAAATCGAACGCGCGCCGGCGTCGGCGGCGCAGTTTCTTCGCTATGTCGATTCGGGGCGGCTGGTGGGCACCGGTTTCTACCGTGCGATGGACCTGGGGCGCGGCTATGGCCTGGTGCAGGGTGGCACGCGTGGCCTGCCCGACCGCACCTTTGCCCCAATCCCCCATGAATCGACACGCCAGACCGGCTTGTCGCATGTGGACGGCGCGATCAGCTGGGCGCGGCTAAACCCCGGAACAGCGGCGGGCGATTTCTTCATCATCCTCGGCGGGTTGACGTCGCTCGATGCGCAGCCGCCCGACAGCGGTGGCGACCCCGACGGATTTGCGGTGTTCGGTCGGGTGGTGCGCGGCATGGACGTCGTGCGCGCCATTGTCGCCCTGCCCACCGACCCCAACCGGGGCGAAGGTGTGATGCGCGGCCAGATGCTGGCCGGCGACCTGCCGATCACAGCGGCGGGTCGCAGCGACCCGCCGCCTGCCCAACCGGTACCGCCTGCACCAGCGCCGCCCGCCGCGGGTCAGTGACCGACGACGCGCAAGTCGTGTGCGACACGTTGCCGCCACGCTTTGCCGACTGGCTGGCCCGGCGCGGCTGGCGGTTGCGCCGCCACCAGCAGGAGATGATCGCTGCGGCTGAGCACGGGCGGCATGCGTTGCTCGTCGCGGCGACCGGCGCAGGAAAGACATTGGCGGGCTTTTTGCCCAGCTTGATCGCGTTGGCACAGAGCGGCGAACGCAGCGGCGGCCTCCATACGCTCTACGTCAGCCCGCTCAAGGCGCTCACCAATGATGTCGAGCGCAACCTGTTGGCACCGATTGCCGAAATGGGTCTGTCGATCAGCGTGGAAACGCGTACCGGCGACACCGACCATGAGCGGCGGCGGCGGCAGAAATCCCGCCCGCCCGACATATTATTGACGACCCCCGAATCGCTCAGCCTGATGCTGGCAGAGAGCGATGCCGCCCATATGTTCGCGTCGCTCGACACTATTGTCATCGACGAGGTTCATGCCTTTGGCACCGGCAAGCGCGGCGACCTGTTGCAGCTCGCCATGAGCCGCCTGCAAAGCATCCGCCCGACGCTGCGCCGGGTCGCTCTATCGGCAACCGTCGCCGATCCCGCAGCCTGGTGCGACTGGCTGGCACCGACGGGGGAGGGCGCGCACGTCCAGTTGATCGAGGGGGAGGCGGGCGCCGCGCCGATCGTGCACATCCTGCTGCCGGAGGCGCGCACGCCCTGGTCCGGGCACAGCGGTGCCTATGCGGCAGCGGCCGTGATGGCCGAAATTGCCCGTCATCACACAACGATCATCTTTGTGAACACACGCGGCCTCGCTGAACTGATCTTTCAGCAATTGTGGAAGGTGAATGATGCCGGCCTGCCCATCGCCATCCATCATGGCAGCCTGTCGCGTGAAGCGCGCCAGCGCGTCGAAGCAGCGATGTCTGCGGGCGAGATTCGCGCGCTGGTCGCGACCGCCAGCGTCGACCTTGGCCTCGATTGGGGCGATGTCGATTGCGTCATCCAGATGGGCGCGCCCAAAGGGGCAAGCCGACTGATCCAGCGCATCGGCCGCGCCAACCACCGGCTCGACGAGCCGTCACGCGCGCTGGTCGTCCCCGGCAACCGGTTTGAATGGCTGGAGGCGCGGGCCGCCATCGACGCCATCGCGGAGGGCGAACGCGACCCCGATCAGTTTCGCCCCGGCGGGCTGGATGTTCTGGCCCAACATATCACCGCCACCGCCTGTGCCGGGCCGTTCGCAGAGGATGCGCTCTATGCCGAAGTGACGCGGTGCCACCCCTATCGCGGGCTCACCCGGACCGCCTTTGACCGCACCATCGGCTTTGTCCGCGACGGCGGCTATGCACTGCGCGCCTATGACAAGTTCCGCCGCCTGACGCCGGTCGGCACCAGCAATAGCGGGTCGCCCATGTGGCGCATCGCCGGCCCAAAGTTCATCCGCCAGTTCCGCATGAACGCCGGCATCATCGTCGAATCGACGCTGATGGCGGTCCGGTTTCGCAACGGGCGCAAGCTGGGCGTGGTCGAGGAATATTTTGCATCGACGCTGGTTGCGGGGGATTGTTTCTACTTTGCCGGCACCGCGCTGGAGGTTGAGGGGGTGAGGGACAATGACCTGATTGTCCGCGCCACCGCCCGCCCGGCGCGCATACCCAGCTATGGGGGTACGCGCATGGCGCTGACCACCAACCTTGCCGCGCGGGTCCGGGCGATGATTGCCGACCCGCAGCATTGGCGCGGCTTTCCCGACGATGTGGTGGAATGGTTGCGGGTCCAGTCGGCCAAATCGCGGCTGCCCCAGCCCGACGAGCTGTTGGTCGAGACATTTCCGCATGAAGACCGGCATTATTGGCTGCTCTATCCGTTCGAAGGGTGGAACGCGCACCAGTCGCTCGGCATGTTGCTGACCAAGCGGATGGAGCAGGCCGGTTTGATGCCGTTGGGATTTCAGGCGACCGATTACGCGCTCGCTATCTGGTCGGCGCGACCGGTCACCAACCCCGCCGCCTTGCTCAGCGCCACCATCCTTGACGAGGAATTCGTCGCATGGGTCGAACAATCGCACCTGCTCAAGCGTGCTTTTCGCGATGTCGCGGTGATTGGCGGGCTCGTCGAACGGCAACTGCCCGGCACCCGCAAGACCGGGCGGCAGGTCACATTTTCAACCGACCTCATTTTTGACGTGCTGATGCGCTATCAGCCCGACCATCTGTTGATCGAAGCGGCCTGGGCCGACGCACAGGCGCGGCTGACCGATGTCGGTCGCCTCGGCGCGCTGATCGAACGGGCTGCCCCGACGATGGTTCATATGGCGCTGCAACGGATCAGCCCGCTGGCGGTCCCTGTCCTGATGCTGATCGGGCGCGAAAGCGTGGCCACCCGCGCCACCGACGATGCGTTGATCGACGATCTGGCCGACCTTTCCGACCAATTGTCGACCGACAGTCGCGACGCCGCACTGATCGCCGCGGCCATGGGCACATAAACACGTCGATTTCATCGCCGGGCTGCGCTAGCCTCCGCCCGCCATGAAAAAATTTGCTGTCTGTATTGCCCTCTCTCTGACCGCCCTCGCCGCTGCCGCCTGTGTGCCAAGCGCCGCGCCGGAGGCAAGCGCGCCGTCAAATGACCCGGCCGCGATTCATGACCGCCTTCTGACCCTCGACACCCACCTCGACACCCCGGTCCTGTTCGATCGCCCCGGCTGGGATTTTGGCGCCCGCCACGACTGGCCGACCGACCTCAGCCATGTCGACCTGCCGCGCATGGAAAGCGGCGGCGCGCTCGATGGCGGCTTTTTTGTCATCTATACGCCGCAGGGCAGTGTCGATCCGGCGGGCGATGCCAGCGCTCTCGCCCATGCCCGCGCGCGGATGGCCGCCATTCACCGGACGATGGCTGCGCATGCGAGCCGCATTGCGATCGTCACCAGCGCGGCCGAAGCGCAAGCCGCCAACCGACGCGGCCAGCGCCTGGCCTTTATTTCGATGGAAAATAGTTCGCCGTTGGGCAGCGACATTGGCCTGCTGCGCGCATTTTACGATGGCGGGGTGCGCATGGCCGGGCCCGTCCACAATGGCGGCAACCGGCTGGCCGACAGTGCCGGCGGCCCGGTGCGTCACGGCGGCCTGTCGGACCTTGGCCGCCAGTGGGTGCGCGAGATGAACCGGCTGGGCATCATCATCGACGGCAGCCATTCGTCCGACGACACATTGCGCCAGATGATGGCGCTGTCGACGACCCCGGTCATTCTGTCACACAGCGGGTTCAAGGCGATTTTCGACCATCGTCGCAA